>JANQOL010000799.1 GCA_028289675.1 Pirellulaceae bacterium | reverse complement strand
GGAAGTTCGCTTGCAGGGAGGCCCCACGGTGCCAGGGCAAGTGATGACCTCCAGCGAGTCCACGCTACTGCCGCCCGGCATGCTGGCTCCGGTCATTGTCGATCCTCCGATCACTAACATCGAAGCAAACGATGCCGGTGAAGCTGCTCCAGCGATGGACGCCGGGGATCGTCCTCTTCCGACCGATGACCTGAACGCGCCATCGGACAGCACGGATCCTGGAGTTGGCTTGCAGATCGAGCCGCAGGAGGCAGCCAGGCTGCCATGACGCCGCTCGCCACCTAGTTGCCCGGATTGTCAGTCGCCCGGGTTGCCAGTTGCCAAGTGCCCGATTGCTCGACCGCAAGATCGTTACTGAGCTTCTGGAGGAATCGGAGAGCCGTGAGGATCGACGTCGGGCGCGTTGGTTTCTTGAGTCAATCGCTCGCGCAAAGTGCGGTCGGTGAAATGCTCCAAGCGTTCTGCGTCTTGATGCAACTGCTGGGCGGGCAAGCCTGCCTCCGATGCCAAATACTGTTCCCACAATCGATGGGAACGAACCACGTTTTGCGCCACTTTGCGGCCGTCATCGGCCAGTGAGACTTGCCCCGCTTGATGGGCAATCCAGCCCTTCCAGCGAAGCCACAGTAGCACCAGCCGCGCTCTGAGCGTACTGGCGAGCAAATTTTCACGCACCGTCGCTAAGGCAACTGCGTTTTGTCCCTGCTGCTCATAGCGATATAGAGACGCCAAGACGTCTTCGCCCAACACCTGCAAAGCCACTCCCAGCGATCGCCATCCGCGCGACAACACGCCTTTGCGGGGTGCAAACAGGACCGCCAGCAATAGCCAACCGCCGGCTGCTACCGCCATCATTCCAGCTGTATTGGTGGCCCCGTATCCGAACCAGCCCGGCACGACGATGGCGGAGAGATGACCGACCACGGCCGACAAGACTCCAATAACCACGCTCAACCCGATCATCACCGACAGCCGGTCGGTCAGCATCCAGCCGGCTACTGGAGGCACCACGAACATGGCAACCACCAGGATGTTGCCCACCGATTCGAAGGAGGCCACGGCGGTGATGGCGACAAAGGCTGCTAGAGCGTAGTGTAAGACCGTGACCGGAATGCCCTGGGACTGAGCCAACTGTGGATCAAACGTGCTGACCTTCAGCTGCCGATAGCAGCCGCACACGAACAGCGCGTTCAGCAGCACGACGCACGAGAGCGTTATCACCACCCGAGGTACCATCAGACCCAGCACGGGCACGGTATCCAAGACTGCGTTTTCCAGGGCACCGTACAGTACGCAACTGGGGTCCAGGTCCACGTGGTCGGCCATGCGGACGATCATGAGCAGCCCAAGGGCGAACAGAAACGTGAATACGACCCCGATGGAAGCGCTCTCTTCGACGCGACCGTACTTGCGGGCCAGCTCCGTCAATATGACCGTTAGCACGCCAACTGAGGCCGCTCCCAAGAAAATGGCAAATCCCTGGCGCTGACCGGAAAACACGAAGGCAGCCACCAGTCCTGGCAGCACGGCATGGCTAATGGCGTCACCCATCAGACTCATCCGCCGCAAGACCAAGAAATTGCCGATCAGCGCCGCCCCAACCGCGCACAAGGCGCCGGCGACCATGATCCAACCATCATTTTCCCAAGTCCAAGACTGCATTTTGTTCGCTTTGACCCGCTGTTACCCGTAAGATGGATGAGGCGGTCTTCGAGGGGGTGCCAATCTTCTTCCGGGCATCATAACCCGAATTGTCTGCCCGAACGGGCCCCCAAAACGGGCTGTGGTGGTAATGCGTGCCCTTGGGCTTCAGTTTACGGGCTGGGCAAGTAAACTAGGGAACCTAGGCTGGTCTCGTCATGGCCGCAATATGCGGTGCGGGGTGCGCCGGTAGCCCCATAAAACTCGTCTTAGGAACTGATAATGTCGGACTTTGGGAACCGTCTCCTTAGATGGACTTTGCTACTAGGCACCTGTCTACCTTGCCTCACCGGCAGCCTGGCTATGGGGCAAACTCGCGGCGTTTCCAGCGGTCGCAAACTGGCTCCGGACGCATTGGAGATCATCGCTCCGGCTTCGGAATGGGGCGAAACTTTTCAAGGTCCCATCGACTTGCCCTTGGTGGTCACCAATCCGGATCTGGCCTGGACTCCGAACTACGCACCGACGTCCGACACTCTGTTGGAAAAGGCCAAGAAGATTATCTTCCGCGGCGATGTCTATTGCCTGGAGTTTGCCTTCAAGCCGGTGCGGATGATTGAAATGGACGTCCCTTCTTTGGGCGGCGTCCAACCCAAGACCGTGTGGTACTTGCTGTACCGTGTTCGCTATCTGGGCGCCGACTTGAAACCCGTGCCCGAACCGGACGCGTTTGACAACGAAGTTTATGCGGCGCCGAAAGCCGTATCGGCGGAGTGGGTCAGATTCATGCCGACGTTTTATCTCAATACATTGACGCTGAACAAGGAGTATCTCGATCAAGTGTTGCCGGTTGCCAAACGGGCAATCGCGGCCAAGGAGCGCGTTGGCAAGCCGATCTACGATTCCCTCGAGATGCAGCGTTTGAAGATCAAGATCAGCTCCGAGGCGGAAAGCAATGAAGTTTGGGGGGTGGCCACTTGGGCTGACATCGATCCCCGTACCGACTTCTTTTCCGTTCAAGTTCGTGGCTTGACCAACGCCCAGCGTTTGAAGCTGAATGGAGACCAGATTCAGTATCTGCAAAAGACGCTGGTGCTGCACTTTTCACGCCCTGGAGACACGGTTGCTGAGGTGGAGGACCGCATTCGTTTTGGCATTCCCGCCCTGAAAAATCCTGAGCGACAGAAGTACGTGCTCAAGCAATATGGGCAAGAAGAACGCCTTGATCACGTGTGGATCTACCGCTAGAATCTCGCGTTCCCGCCGCAGGAGCTGTAGCTCGGCGGGCGTCGATTTTCACAGCTAGTTCGGTTTTTGGCGTCGGAATGCTGTCATGGCACACAAAAAGGGTCAGGGATCCACTCGTAACGGTCGTGACAGCAACGGGCAACGCCGTGGCGTCAAGCTCTTCGGTGGCCAATTGGCGAAGCCGGGAGCAATCATCATCCGACAGGTTGGCACACGATACCGACCTGGAAAGAACGTCGGCGTTGGCAACGACTACACGCTGTTTGCTCTCAAGGAAGGCCACGTGTTCTTCGATCAGAAGGGCCGTCGCGTCAATGTCGTTCCCGCTGAAGCCAATTAAGCGCTGCCTCTCCTGTTCGCGAATTGGCGGAGCGCGGTCTCGACTCGCTTGGTGAACCGCACTGGCTCATTTGATCTATTGCTCCACAAGTGCGAGTGAGCCATATCCGGCCTACAGGTCGTCTTTCGTTTGGCATTGCTGGCGCCGATCAGGTGCCTATGTGCCTCGCACAAGGAGTTGGCCCAGATGTTTGTTGATCGCGCCCAAGTTCACATCGAAGCCGGTCGGGGCGGCGATGGGTGCGTTGCCTTTCGGCGGGAGAAGCACGTCCCGCGCGGTGGTCCCAATGGCGGCGATGGCGGCAATGGTGGCAGCGTCATCGTGCGAGCCCGCGAAGGCGTCAACAGCCTGGTTGAGTTCGCGCATCGGCGGCACTGGCGAGCTCCCAAAGGGGAGCACGGCAAGGGTTCCGATCGACATGGAAAGCGCGGCAAAGACTTGATTATCGAAGTCCCGCCAGGGACCGTCATCATTGACGCCGACAGCGGCATCATCATCAAAGACCTGGTTCATGACCAACAGGAGGTGATGGTTGCTCGCGGTGGGCGCGGTGGCAAGGGGAATCCCCATTTCAAAAGCGCTACCAATCAGGCGCCGCGGGAATCGACGCCGGGTGCCGATGGCGAATCACGGCGCGTCATCTTTGAACTCAAAGTCATCGCCGATGTGGGCCTGATTGGTAAACCGAATGCCGGCAAGAGTACGCTACTAAGTCGCCTGTCGCGCGCTCGCCCCGAAATCGCCGACTATCCGTTCACTACCAAGTTTCCCAACTTGGGGCAGGTCATCGTCGACATCGACCGTTCGTTTGTCATTGCCGACATACCTGGATTGATCGAGGGTGCTGCCGACGGAGTGGGCTTGGGGCACGACTTTCTGCGGCATATCATGCGCGCTGGCATACTGGTGCATCTCATTGAGCCCCTGCCGCAAGACGGATCCCAACCGCTTGAGAATTACCAGACAATTCGTGCAGAACTAGAGAAATACAGCCAGGAATTGGGCGCACGCCCGGAAATAGTGGTCGTCACCAAGTCGGAGCTACCCGAAGCAGAAGAGGTGCGGGCGGAGTTGGACAACCACGTCTCCGGTGACGTTTTGCTGATCAGCGCCGTGACGGGAGACGGGCTGAATGATCTATTGCGCCGCATTACTCAGACGCTGGATGACCGGCCGGTGTTGTCGACAGATCGCGGCTAACGCGTCGGGGAGCTGCTGGCGTGGCTCGCGCTAGTACCAGCCTTGCATCAGCGGTTTGACGACTAGCTCAGGTACATGCACTTGCTCTGGTAATTGAGTTAAAGACACCACTAGTTCCGCCACATGTTCAGGCTGCAGAATGTTCTGCTTGTGCTCTTCCGACACGGGTTGGGGACGCTGCTCCAAGAGGGGCGTGTTGACCTCCCCCGGATAGACATTGGTGACGCGAATGCCATCAGCCGCCACTTCGTTGGCCACACATGTGCTTAAAGCGGTCATCGCGAACTTGCTGGCTGAGTAGGCGATACCGCCCAAAGCGATTGCTCGTTTCCCGGCGACCGATGAAACGTTGATAATGAGCCCAGCTTTCCGCTCGCGCATCTCGGGCAACACGGCGTGCAGGCAGTTGTAGGCGCCGGTGGCATTGATGGCCAACACGCGGTCCCACTGTTCCGGGTCCATGTCCGCCATGCTGCGATTCTTGATGTTGATGCCCGCCGCGTTGACCAACACATCGATGCCGCCCAGTTGTTCTCGCGACCAATCAAAAAAAGCTTGGGTGCCATCGCGGTCGGTGACGTCCAGCCGTCTGCAGAGAATTGATGTGCCTTCGGCCGCCGCTTGGAGGACGTCTTCCCGCCTGCCACCCACGACCACTCGCGCTCCAATCTGGCTCAGCTGGCGGGCGATGGCTCGGCCCATTCCGGTCCCTCCGCCAACGACAACGACGCGCTTGGATTCTGCTGACATTTGGCCTCCCGCATGGCTAACTGGTGCAAATCTGCTCGTGAACGCTGGGCTAGCATACGGATCTTTGCATGTCTCCAACAGTGGTCTTCTCTACTCGAGCCGACGAGTGCGAGTCACGCTCTCACGTGCCTGCCCCTTCATCGGAGTTTGTTTAGCAGTCAGCCGCAGGCGTACAGAATCAACCAAGTACCCCGTTCGCGAGCCAAGTACGCCTGCGGCTGACTGCCAAACACTGCGAAAGCACTTCGAAACCGCATTTGCAGGATGTGGCTAGATGTATCCGGCAACATCAGGGCAGGTGGCAGAACCCTCAAGCGACTTGCGAATCCACTACGTAAAGCCGCCCAACGTCTCTTGACGGGCCCTTGTCAAAATTGAATAATTAATCATCCGGATGGACGGATGGATTGCCATTGGGAGGGCACAGCAGGGGTATCGGAGGGCAATCGCCCATGGTTTCGACAGCTTCACTCGATTGGCTGCAGACGCTGGCTGACGGCACGCGGGTGCGGCTGATGTCGTTGCTGGAATCCGAAGAACTGTCGGTATCCGAGCTGTGCGCGATCGTGCAACTGCCTCAAAGCACGGTGAGCCGGCATTTGAAGGTGTTGGCGGCGGATGACTGGATTGCCAATCGGCGCAACGGCACAAATCACATGTATCGAGTGGAAACGGAGCATTGGACGTCGGCCCGCAGCGATTTGTGGGGCTGGGTTCGGAGCCAGGCGAGCTCTCCGACTACGCATCAAGATGACCAACGGCTGAAACAAATCTTGGCGCAGCGTTCAACGAGTGCTGCCTTTTTTTCTTCCACGGCGGAGCACTGGGACAAGTTGCGTGTCGAGTTGTTCGGCCAGCAACTGGACGCGTTTGTCCTGGCCGCCACATTGTCCGACCAGGCGGTCATCGGCGAACTGGGGTGCGGTTCGGCGCCGCTGAGTCAATTGATCGCCCCGTATGTGAAACAGGTTTTGGCCATTGACAGTTCGGAACCAATGTTGGCCGCGGCCCATCAGCGTTTGGGCGAGTGCTCCAATGTGCGGGTCGTTCAAGACTCGCTGACGGAGCTGTCCCTAGACGACGATTTTTTGGATGCAGCTTGGCTGGTGCTGGTGCTGCCATACTTGGCTGATCCGGTCGGTGTGCTGTCCGAAGCCGCTCGGGTGTTGAAGCCGGGCGGCCCCTTGGTCGTGTTGGATTTGCTACCCCACGAGCGCGACACCTATCGCCAGGAAATGGCGCACGTTCGCTTGGGGGTGCCGCGCGATGAACTGGAACTTTGGTTTCAAGCGGCCGGCCTACGAATGGATCACTATCATGTGCTGCCACCGGATCCGCTTGCCAAGGGCCCTGCGTTATTCTCGGCGGTTGGCCGGTGTCAACAATAGGCGGTAAGGAACATGAATCAAACTGATTAACCCGAGCGAAGCCTGTTTTGCTCGATACCTAACTCGAATTTCCCAGATCACAACTATCGTTATCAACGGACGGATGCGAGCCGCATGGGCGCATGGCTCACATCATCCTTGAAATGGCTACTGAAGCGTCCGAATTCCATTCCCACAGAACCTCATTTGCAGAACAGCCAATTGCTCTAGGAGAAAATTGCATGAGTACGATTACCGAAACCGCTACCACGACTGCGGACACCACAGGCCAGCGTCTGCCGTTCAAGGTCCGGGCCTTTGATCTATTGGCCGAAGGCAAGCGAGACGAGGCACAGGCTCTGGCGGACTTGGGCCGCAAAGAGATCACGTTGGCCGAAGAGGAAATGCCGGGGCTGATGGCATTGCGCGAGCGCTATGCGGGCAAGAAGCCGCTGGCTGACGTGAAGATTATGGGCTCGCTGCACATGACCGTGCAAACCGCTGTGCTCATCGAAACCCTGGTCGATTTGGGCGCCGACGTGCGTTGGGTCAGCTGCAATATCTTCTCGACGCAAGACAGTGCGGCAGCCGCCGTGGTAGTTGGCCCCGAGGGCACGCTGGACGATCCGAAAGGTATTCCAGTGTTCGCTTGGAAGGGAGAAACGTTGCCCGAGTACTGGTGGTGCACCAACGAGGCACTCATTTGGCCCGATGGTAGCGGCCCAGATCAGATTGTCGATGATGGCGGTGATGCTACGCTGCTGATCCACAAAGGTGTCGAGTACGAAGCGGCTGGAGCCGTGCCCGCTTTTGACGCGGACAATGAACCCGAGGAATGGGGCGTCATCCTGGATCTCTTGAGGCAGGACTTCGATAGCCAACCTCAGAAATGGACGAAGTTGGCCGAGGGCATTCGCGGTGTTAGCGAAGAAACCACCACCGGTGTGGCACGCCTGTATGAAATGGAGCGCGACGGCAAGTTGTTGTTCCCTGCGATCAACGTCAACGACTCGGTGACGAAGGCCAAGTTCGATAATGTCTATGGCTGCCGGCACTCTCTGATCGATGGACTGAACCGTGCATCGGATGTCATGATGGGCGGCAAAGTGGCGGTCGTCTGCGGATTTGGCGATGTTGGCAAAGGCTGTTGCCAGTCGTTGCGCGGCCAAGGCTGTCGCGTCATCGTGACCGAAATCGATCCCATTTGTGCTCTGCAAGCCGCCATGGAGGGATACGAAATCAAGCCGCTGGACGACGTGCTCGCGTTCGCGGACATTTTTGTGACCACCACCGGCAACAAGGACATCATTTCAGCCGAGCAGATGCGTCAAATGAAGACGGGCGCGATCGTCGGAAATATCGGCCACTTTGACAACGAAATCGACATGGCCGGCCTGCAGAAGTTGGAGCAGTCCGGAAAGGTGGAACGCACCAATATCAAACCTCAGTACGACCAGTTCAAGTTTACCGACACTGGCCGCAGTATTTTGATCTTGGCCGAAGGTCGACTGCTGAACTTGGGATGTGCCACAGGACACCCCAGCTTTGTGATGAGTGCCAGCTTTACCAATCAGACTCTCGCACAGTTGGAGCTGTGGGAGAAGAAGGACAGTGGCGAGTACGACAACAAAGTCTATGTCTTGCCCAAGCGGTTGGACGAAGAAGTTGCTCGACTGCATTTGGACAAGTTGGGCGTCAAGCTGACGCGGCTGACTCAGGAACAAGCCGACTACATTGGCGTACCCGTCGACGGTCCCTACAAGGCTGAGCACTACCGCTACTAGGTGCGTGCTTTAGTTGCGACCAGCCGGCAACTGCGACTGCAGTTGCCGGCTTTTTTCTGGCGCGAGCGACCGGCGCAGTTCTTTTCCTGACGCCTCTTGAGTTGGTCGCCGCTGCATCGCTGTTGATTTGAGCGGAAGAAGATCGTTGGTGTCACTACCGCAGCGATTCATCGGGCCTGCAGTCGGTCAGACAACTGACCAGCGTGCTCAAGACAAGAGTCCGAACAACCAACTCACGCCGCTTGCTCCGCCTGTTCTGCGGCACGTTGTCGGCGAACGGAGATGAACGAGCGGACGCACAGGAATACGAATACGCCGCAAATTACGGCCATCAGCCAGACATAAAGAAAGCTGCGTTGATTCAGGCTTGGATCCCCTGAAAAGGACTTGCCGAGCCCCATCACGCCGCGTCCGGCGCCGGCCAGCGTGCCCAACAAGCCGACCATGGCCGCCGCATGCATCGCGTGCTTCAGCATCGATTCCTTCAAAGCAAGCACTCCGCAGGCCGCCAATGCGAGTCCCACGAACGCTGGAATGAGTGCGGTTATGGACTTCTTGCCCGGGCTGACTTCTGCCGATGTATCCGCAGACTCCGACGGCGAGGAAGATTCCGCCGCGGTATCCGCACTTGAGCCACCTCCACTGCCCACGTAGCCAATGACGCCCAGTCCGATCAAGAGAAGTCCACAGACGATCGTAATCTTTGCCATGGAATGTTGACCCTGTCTATGATGTCGAATCCAAGCTCGCCGGCATTTCTACCTTGCCGACGACCTATTGCGAGTTGCACGGACATGTGGCCAGCGTCATCAACGCCGGTGGTTGCCCATTCCGTCTGTAGTCGCGTGTCGCTCAACGACCATTTTAGTGGCCGCCCTGATGAAACATAGACCACTGGCAAGCCAGTACGATTCGACCATCACGCGACCGTCGATTCAGAGGCAAATCATCGGCCTTCGCTCGCGCACTGGCTCTTTGGCGCTACCAAGTCGATCCGGCGGACTTTAGCATCTCAGTGCTGGCATCGTTAGGAGCCAGGCAGCCGACCGGTTACTTGCGTGCCCCCGCGGTCGCGGTAACTCCGGAGGCGCCAACAATCGCACCGGCCAGGACCTTGGCAATGTCCGCCAAGTCGGGGTACCAAACCGTAAGGATGCCAAAAATCAACGCCAGCAGGGCCGCAATCCAGATGATTCCAGGTACGCCAATGATCTGTGCCCAAGCGCTCTCAACGGGCGGGATGGGACGAGTTCTTGCATAGCGCGCCATCACGTTTCCAAGCTGCGGGATGTCGATTGGTCCATCTCCGCCTTCTTTGTTGGCAGCGGAGATGATTTGCTCCTTTACATCTTGGATGTGCAGCTCCAGAATCTCAATGTGCTTCGGAGTCAGTGACACGTTTGGCGTTCTCCCGAGTTGAAGGGTAACGGCGTGGATACTTGGCAACTCAGGAGTAAATTAATGTATGTCCTCGAGGCGAACAAGTTGGAGAGCCGAGCAACGGCTATCTCAGGAGCACCGTTCGTTCGCGGGGACTTTGAGCTGTGACCGGAATTGGAACGACACCGTCTTGCGCGGCCGGGTTAGCTGCAATGCGGAGCACGTTCCGAGAATACTCGTGGCAATTGATGCAAGTCGTCATTGTGTGCATGTAGGCGTAGGCGGCTCCTTGCAAGTTCTCTTCGTCGGATAACTTGACCAGCTTCAGCGCGCTTCGATGCAATTCACCGCGATAGTGGCTCACCACTTCGTTATCGCGCCGACGCCAAGTAAGCGAGTCGCATACTTTACCTAAATCTTCGCCGCCTTGACGGATGGCTGCAAAGTCGCCAGACATCAATCCTTCCACGACCTTCTGCGTACTAACAAGTTTCAAACGCATCATGACTGCCGCGTCTGGATCGGGCACCGAGTTGAGTGCCGGAGGTTGCTGAGCTGCTGGTAAAGTGGCTAGGGCAATAACAACGGCGGAGGCGACCAACAGAGGAACGCAGTTTTGCTTGACGAAATTGAACATGGACTTCTTCCTTGATATCGATTTATGAGGGATGCGGGTGAATTCCAGTCACACGCAGCTTGGAGTCACGGAGCGATGAACGTCACCGGCGGCTTGTATCACCCAGGAGCTGGTTCGTGAGCACTTGCAATCCATCGCCACGAACCCTGTGAACCGTACGCACCGGTACGATCCGCTAGTCGGCCTTGGGAGCCACGTCGGGCAACAGTAGCTTGTGGCAACGTACGCAACTGGAGGTCAGTTGGTGAAACGCCTTGAGCGAGTTCTCGAGATGCTTGTCCTGCGCGGACTGTAGCAAACTCGAATTTGCGTTTTTGAACAACTGCAGCTGTTCGCGATAGACGGCGTTCCGGCGACGCACAAAACCTTCAAACTTCGACAGCTTTTGCATTTGGCGTGCGCTCTTCCGCATGCCCTCGAAGTCGGACGTGGTCAGGGACTGCAGAATGGCTTTGGACAGCTCCAGCTTCTGCTCCATCCAAAAGTCTTCAGTGCGTTGATCGACTTTGCCGTCATCAGGAAGTTTGGGTGCCGGATTCGACGGCACTTCCGGTTTGTCCTGTGCGAGACTGGACGTCGACGAAACGAGCAAGAGCAGAACGATAGCTAGCTTCCGTTTCATATCCAATTCCTCCGTGTTTGGATTGCAAGGTGTCGGGCGTAGCAGTTGCGAATTGCGTGCCAAGCTATGTAACGAACAAAGATTGAGAGATCAATGCGACCTCCTGCCCGTGGCGCGGTTTTCGGACACGTTCCAAGTTGCGACCAGTATTTTGGTCTCACAGTTGCAGTTCGGTTCGAACTTCAGTTTTTTGCTCTGTACATTTAGAGAGGTCAATAATGCTCTGCGAAGATGTCGACATGGTTCGGAACTCGTTGCATCGACACGGAATTAAGCCCAGTGACTCCGATCTGCTGCAAATCCTTTGCAACAGATGCGGCAAGACAGACACCTGTCCGTCAGTCCGCCCACAGGTCGGTGATCGAGACCAGCCTGCCAGAGAACGCTAGCTCAAATTCGCACGATTTTTCGAGCAGCAGGGCGTAGCCTGGTAATGTGCGTATCCGCGCACTCGCATGCAGGTTCTGTGCGGCCGGGCACATTGGCGACCTGCTAGTCGTGCCAAGTTGGCTCGGTATTCGCTGTTTCCGAGATACAGGTTGATGGCGGCGAATTTTGAAATCGCACTCTGGCGGAAAACGCAACGGTACTCTGTTTAGCAGTTAGCCGTAGGCGTACTTGGCCAAAGTCGCGGTCGCCGATTGCGCCTCCGCACTGGTGAGCCGAGGGGCTCGTCGCGGTGCACCCGCGGCTGGCGCCTGGCCGCTAACCATTGACGGGACAGTGCCTAGTGCGAGCCAATAGGGCTCTGCCGCGCCAGCGTGTTTTTGTGAACTTGCTCTGCGACGCTAATGTCCAGCTGAGCTCTGCAGAACCAGAGAGTCTTCGAGTACAAGTAGGAGCACCGGCCGCCTGAGCACGAGTACGACGGGTGTTCGGCGCCTTTGAGTCCCTTCCGCAAAACCACCGGCCACGCTCATGGGCCATCATTCCCTATTGGATACGGTGATCAGGCCCAACTATGCTGGTGGCATTCGCTTTCTGGGACCGCTTATCGTCCCGCGATTGCTTCTCCGAGCTCTCCTGATGACGATAGCATCCCAAGCTGAGTCCGCAAAAAGACCGACGTCGCGGCGGCAAAAATGGATCATGCGATTATCGGCCAGCGCTCTAGGAACGGTTGTCGCTCTGGCCATCGCCGAAGTTGGTCTGCGGCTGTTCGTTGACCAAGAGACCAAACGCTTGGCAGTCTACGATCCGGACCTGGGGTGGCGTGGACGCCCGGGTGGTCGAGGTGTCTACATTCGCAGCGCCGACGATATTCGGGTTCCGTTTCGCTACAACAACTTGGGATTTCGCGATGAGGATGTCGGTGCCAAGGCGGAAAACGAACGGCGACTGATGTTGGTCGGAGATTCGTTTATCGAAAATCTGGAGGTCGAATATCCACGCACTTTTCCGGCGCTAATCGAGGCTGGTTTGCAGGAGCGGCCAGATCCCTGGAGTGTGGCAACTGTTGGCTCGCAGGGATATTCCACGGCTCAAGAGCTGAGGGCCTTTCGCAAGTATGCCGGGCAGGTCGACCCCGACTGGGTACTGTTGTTTTTCTACTGCGGCAATGATTTTGAAGACAACCAGCGTCATAACTTTGCGTTCCTGGACGAGAACCAAAAGCTGCAACTGCCTGAAAACAAGGAGGCCACTTGGAAGATTCAATCCAAGCGGTTTCAGCGTTGGTTGTACGAAAGCTCGCATGTAGTGTTTCTGCTGAAGAACAAACTGCAATCGGTCACTGAGATCGAAATTGCTCCAGCGTCAAAAAGTGTTGCTGAGGCTGATGAAACTTACAAGCGAGAAATTACGAGCCAGCTGTTATCGCAGATGGCCGCAGATGTGCGTGCTTTCGGTGTCCCCTTTGGCGTGGTGGTGATTCCTTTTCGCGATGATCTCGTCGCGGGTCGTCATGAGCGGCGTCAATTCGTCACCGAAACTTGCCGCCAGCACGATATACCGTGCCTGGATCTCGGAGAACACGTCGGCCAAGATGATTACTTTGAAACCGACGTGCACTTTAATGACCAAGGTCACCAGCGAGTTTCGCAGGCTGTGTTGACGTTTCTTGACCGCCACGACGCGGTGGCGCTTGCCGATGCAACGCAGTGAGATCCGTGTCGCCTTCCTGACCAATTTGACGTCCCCGGTCAGCCTGCCCGTGCTGAGCCGACTGTCTTCGAGTCCAAAGTTCGAACTGGTTCACACCTATTTTTACGATACTTTGGCCGAGTCGCGGGGGTCGTTGCGTGATGTAGTTCGGCAATTTGGCTGGCGCACGGTGATCGGCAAGGCGTGGCACATGCTGTCCAGTCGCGCACGACTCGCGTCAGCTCGCCTAGTTGGTGGCCGGTGGTTTCGCGCTCGTTCCGCGTACGAGTTGGTTCGCTTACATGGGCTGCCGCATACAGTCGTAGCCGACATCAATCATGCGAGTGTGCAGTCTCAGCTGCAATCGCTCCGAGTCGAGTTCCTTGTCGTGTGCGTTTGCAAGAATATTTTGCGAAGTCCATTGCTGTCTCTCCCCGGTTTCCGTGCCGTCAACGTTCATCCCTCACTGCTACCGAAATACCGAGGTCCGGCGCCCACATTCTGGATGCGATATCATGGCGAAACCAGGACCGGCGTCACGCTGCATTTGATCACTCCCGGTATCGACGACGGGGACATCTTGGCGCAACGTGAAATGGCGTTGCCTTCCGAATCTTCCGATTTGCCAGACCCGGCAATTGAGTTGAAACTGTTCGAGTTGGCCGCGGAGTTGCTGGAGGAAAGTTTGTGCAGACTGTCTGAGGGCAGCTTGCAACCGCGGCCGCAGGATGCCGCGCAAGCCAGTTACTTTAGCTATCCAACACCCGAAGATCGGTGGCGTCTGGAACAGCGTCGGCGCGAATCTCGCTGAGCTGACTTGATGAATGACGGTCGGCGTTGATGATTCGCAGGCTACGACGTGATTCCACGCAACTCGGTGGCTCGTTGAACGCGCGAAATGGCCAGCATAAACGCGGCGGTCCGCAGGTCCACGTTGCGCGACACCGATTCTTGCCAAACTTGTTCAAACGCTTCACTGAGCGTATGGTCCAGTTCTTGCCTAACACGATCCAAACTCCAGCGATAGTGCTGGCGATTCTGCACCCATTCGAAGTAGCTGACGGTCACACCTCCGGCATTGGCCAAAATGTCCGGCAAGACGGTAACGCCGTTCTCTCTCAAGGTTTCATCGGCCGAGGGCAGCGTGGGCCCGTTGGCCGCCTCGATAATCAACTTGGCCGATACCTTGTCGACGTTGCCTTCGTGAATGACGCCGCCCAGCGCGGCGGGGATCAACAAATCCACGTCCAAGTTCAGCAGTTCATCAGGCGCCAATACCTCAGCTTCCGTGTAGCCTGCCAGGCTGCGATGTTCCAGAGAGTAACGCAGTAATTCGGAAACGTTCAAGCCATCGGGATTAAAGTAACACCCACTGACGTCGCTGATGGCCACGATCGGAAACTCTGCTTCGCTCAAGAACTTGGCGGCATGTGAACCGACGTTTCCGAAACCTTGGATGGCGGTTCGGCAATTCTGAGGTTTCAGTCCCATGCGCCGGAGCGATTTAACAGCCAGGATGCCCACACCGCGTCCGGTGGCCTCCTCGCGTCCCTTGGCACCGTATTCTTCGACCGGCTTGCCAGTGATTACGGCCGGGTTAAAGCCGTGATATTTTTCCCACTGGCTCCGAATCCAAGACATAACTTCGTGGCTGGTTCCCATGTCCGGCGCGGGAATGTCGGTGTCGGGTCCAATAACTTGGTGGATGCCGTCAACGAATGAACGTGTTAGCCTCTCCTTTTCCTTGGTGCTCAAGCTAGTGGGATCGATGGCCACTCCCCCTTTGGCCCCTCCGTACGGAATGTTGACCACGGCGGTTTTCCAAGTCATCAAGCTAGCCAGGGAACGCACTTCATCAATGTCGACTTCCGGGTGATAGCGCAGGCCGCCTTTCATCGGACC
>JANQOL010000791.1 GCA_028289675.1 Pirellulaceae bacterium | reverse complement strand
TCGCGATAGCGACCATTCCACTCCGCCCATCGCAGATCACCAAACGATCCGACTTGGTAAGCACCCGCCGCATCCCAGGCTTCCGCGATGATCTTGGTGTCGGCCAGCATGGGGTCCTCTGCAATCATCTCCACCATCGGCGGATTGGGCATGAGATTCCCGTATCGGTCTCGCGACAGAATGCTGGCCAAATCGAAACGGAAACCATCCACGTGGTAGTTGTGCACCCAATGCCGCAGGCAATGGAAGATCAACTCCCGACAAATCGGATGGTTGCCGTTGAACGTGTTCCCACATCCTGAGTAGTTGCTGTAGTGGCTGCCGCCACTGTTCAGGATGTAGTAGACCTGGTTTTCCAGGCCTTTGAAACTGAGCACTGGCCCGTGCTCATTGCCTTCGCAAGTATGGTTGAAGACGACGTCCAGGATGACTTCGATGCCTGCCTGATGCAACGCCTTGACCATCTGCTTGAATTCAATAACTTGCGCTCCCGGTTCCCGGCTGGACGCGTATCCGCGGTGGGGCGCGAAGAAGGCCATGGGATCGTAGCCCCAATAATTGGGGCGCTCTAGTTGATTGCCATGGATGTCTCGGATGGGGAATTCGTGGACGGGCATCAACTCGACGGCAGTGATACCCAGCTGCTGCAAATAGGGGATCTTCTCGATCAAACCCAAGTAGGTGCCAGAGTGTTTGACCCGCGCGGACTTGCTCTTGGTGAATCCGCGGACGTGAGTTTCATAGATGACCGTTTCGGCCAGCGGGCGACGGAGATGTCGATCGCCCTCCCAGTCAAAGTGATCGTCGACGGCCACGCACTTCGGTGGGCGAATAATGCCATCGGTGCTCTTTTGAAAACATCCAGCCAAGGCTTTTGCATAGGGATCGATTAGGCGGGCGTTGCCGTCAAACCACTGTCCCGACTCTGGATCAAATGGACCGTTGGCTTGAAAGTGATATAGCTGGCCCGGCCCGATACCCGGCACAAAGGCACTCCACACGTCTCCCCAACGATCGGTGTCGCGGTCAAAGTCGATGACCTCTTTGGGTTCACGGTCATTGACGTGGTCGTAGAGCAGTACTCGCATGGCAGTCGCACTACGGCTGAACACGACAAATTGAATGCCGCGTTCGGTCACTACCGCTCCGTACGGAAGCTTGTAGGCAAACTGTAACTCAGGATGCGGATGTCGCATGAGCATACTTTAAAGAGTCCTTCTCGGCTCAAGGTGTGGTGGGTCAGATCGACAATGGAAACATACCACCTTGGTCATGGCGACACGTTGAACCCACCTCACGAGCACTTGAATTCCACTGCTTGTGGTTCTCAATACGCTGAGCATCGAAGGATTGTTGAACAGCTAAATTGCGCCACATCAGCGGGTGATGTGGATCGCGTTGAACTATACAGTCTATCGTCGTGAACCTGTGACGGATGGCTGGACTTTAACCACCACAATTTGCACAAATGGACGTCCGACCGCAGAGACTGAAGTTCCGCCAAATGGCCCGCCGCCCGCCACGATACAACTCGCGGCCGGAATATCAGTTTGTGACGAAGGCGAAAACGGAACTCAAAATTACCGTGGGCCGCTCTTTAGGCGCCGGGCAAAGTCACTAAGTGCGGGGTCTCCATTCCGGACGCACGCAAGCCGAGTTCGCACCAACAATGATGTGGTTTCCGAAGTTCGATGGTTCGGCGAGAAGCAATGTCCCGGAAAAAAATAGGCTGAATTTGCTCAGCGACTGTAAGAATCAAGGGTCGGCAGCCCATTAGTCCAGTGTGAATCCAATTCATGGGGATGGCGAAAAGACGGTCACGCCCCCAGCATGTCAACGAGACAAGCCGCTATGCAGGTCGACAATCGAGAACGCCGACTGAATGACTGGCTCAGCCGTCACCAGGGACTAGTGATCAAAGTCGCGCGTTCGTTCGCACGTGAAACTCATGATCGAGACGACTTGCTCCAAGAGATCGCCTTTCAATTGTGGCAGTCGATTCCGGGATATCGTTCCCAGGTCGCGGAGACGACTTGGATCTACCGGGTCGCGTTCTACACGGCTATCAACTGGTCGCGCAAAGAGGAGCATCGCAAGCAGCGCAATTGTCAGCTGGGCGAGCAAGCTCTGGGACTGCTGTCAAAACAAGTGGATGAAGATCCACGTGTTGCATGGCTGTACGAACGTATCGCCGAGTTGGATCCGGTCGACCGGTCGTTGACGCTGCTGTTGCTGGACGGATTCAGTTACCGAGAAATGTCCGAAACGTTGGGCATTTCTGAGAGTAGTGTTGGCGTTCGCATCCACCGTATCAAGAAGAGTCTCACCAATCAGTTGACCAGGGAGAACCAACATGTGCTTTGAAGAAATCCAATCGATATGGAACTCCCAAAAACCGGTCGAGAAAGCTGTCGATGAGACGGCTCTGCTGAATTGGATCCGCTCGCGTGATCAGGCTTTCGCCCGTGTCGTGGGAGCAACCGAAATCGTCATGGTATTGACGTTGCTATTTGTCGCCGCGATGTTTTTTCGCGATCCGCTGGTGGAAGGGCACGATCGGATTTTAATGGTGGCCGGCCTAATGAGTTTGTTGGCCGCCGCCTTTGTTTGGTCCGGACGAGTTGCCCGCCGAAAGAGAGTAGTCAATTATGATGACTCCCTGCTAGGCATCGTGGAGAAATCGTTGGACGCGGTCAACTATCAGCAACGACGCATGCAGAGCTTTGTGTGGTGGTTTGCGGCGCCGATGAGCGTCGGTCTGCTGATTGCCTGGTGGATTGTGGACCCAGCGAAACGCTATCTGTTCTATACGATTTTCATTCCAGGATTTGTTCTAAGTATGGCCTTGGCGTACTGGCAGATTGGCCGTGAGAATCGGCGCAATTTGGCACCGGAGAAGGCTCGTCTCGAGGGGTTGCGTGACCGGTTGCGGCAGGGGTGAGCGACGACTAGGCCTCATAATCGTTGCAATCAACCAATATTGGCGGTGGAAAATCGGCCGGCGGCTACTCGCGATGCATTTGTTTGACATATGTTTTCTGTGGCGAGTTGCTAATTCAACCCTGTAGCTGTGAGTCTACAGCCTTTGGATGGTCTCGCCCGTGCTAGTTGGCCAGAGGGCGGCGAATTGGCGATTCAACGGCGGCAAGCAGCAAGTGTTCGACCGCCCAGGGGCATTATTTTCGAGTTGCGGCGTGCGCATTCTTCTCATCGACACCGATTCATCGCGTCGTCAGACATGGCTTCGCCGACTCCAAGTTCCGTCCAGTGACGTAACTTTTGTCACCAGTTCCGCCGATTGGGCGACGGCGATCAAGCAGCCGCGTTATGCGCTCGGAATCTACTGTGTCGACGAGGATTCATCGGCACGCGACCTGGATCTAGAGACCGACGACTTGATCGCGCTGTGTCATTGGTCCATCGTTATGTTCGGAGCGAGTCAAGCGAACGAACGCGCGGCCTGCTATCGTGCTGGTTTTGACGACTGTGTCACCGTCGACTGCGAAGACGCGTTGCTAGTGTCTCGCTATCGCCGCGCCCGCGAACTTCAACAGACAGAACAGCGCCTGGCGCAAGCTCAGAAACTGGAGTCGATTGGTGAGTTGGCGGCAGGCATTGCCCACGAAATCAATACTCCCATCCAGTATGTTGGCGACAACACCAGGTTTGTCCAAGACGCATGTCAGGAGCTCAACCAAGTTCTGGCACTGTGCGCGAAATTAGTGGCCGCTGTCGAAGATGGCAGCGACATAAAATCAGCGACGCTCGAACTGCGCAATGCCATGGAAGAGGCCGACGTCGAGTACTTGGCCGAAGAGGTACCTTCCGCGATCGGTCAGTCGCTGGAGGGCGTTGATCGCGTGGCCAATATTGTACGAGCGATGAAAGAGTTCTCGCATCCGGGCGCGTCGGAGATGACTATGACCGACATTGCGGCGGCCATCGAGAACACGGCCATGGTGGCACGCAACGAGTGGAAGTACGTTGCGTCGATGGAGACTAGTTTTGATTCCGAGCTACCGCTAGTGCCCTGTCTGCCTGGCGAGTTGAATCAGGTCATCTTGAACATGATCGTCAACGCGGCACACGCTATCGCCGCCACACTGGGCAATACTCCGGAAGCTAAAGGCACGATCCGCATCTCAACCGAGGCGACACCAGAACACGCCGTCATTCGCATTAGAGATACCGGTCAAGGTGTTGCGCCCGAGCACATCGAACAGATCTTCAAACCGTTCTTTACCACCAAGGTGGCTGGCAAAGGTACCGGACAAGGGCTGGCGATTGCTCACTCAGTGATCGTCGAAAAACACCACGGCAAGATCGAGGTGGAGAGTGAGGTTGGAAGGGGAACTTGCTTCACGATCCGACTACCTTTGCAACAAGAACAGGCCGAAGTCGACGAGTCACGATCCTTGACCGCATCGGCGATCTAGTCGCACGAACACATGGCTGGCGACGTTAACCAATCAGTTGTTCTTGTCGTCGGACTACACCAGCAAGCTGCCCCAAGTAAACGATTTTGGAGCCCAGGAGAAATCTCGTGATCAGCGTATTGGTCGTCGACGACAGCAAATTCATGGCCCGCGCCATGGAGACAGTTCTGGCAGGAATGGATTTCGACGTGGTGGGATTGGCTCACGATGGCCAGGAAGGATACCAGCAGTTCGAGAAGCTGCGCCCCGACGTCACCTTGTTGGACATCACCATGCCCAACATGGATGGGTTGGAATGCCTGCAGAAGATTCGCGAGATCGACGCCGATGCCCGCGTGGTCATGCTGTCGGCGATCAAAGACCCCGACACCGTGCAGCGTTGTCTCGATGGTGGGGCTGCCAGTTTTCTGCAGAAGCCCATCAAAAAGACTTCGCCATCGGATCTAGCTCGGTTATACGACACGTTGGAAGGGGCTGTCGTTACGGCAAACTAATTCGATGTGCAATATAGTTGAATACACGCAGGCGTTCTCGGACGTCACCGTGCAGACGCTGGCTGACATATTTGGTGTGGAAGCCACTGCCAGTGGCGCGATCGAACAAGTCAATTCCGTGCAGACGAGCCGCTCGTTCATCGTCTCGCTGTACTACACCGGCTCGGTCTACGGTGAGTATCTACTGGCGCTGGACGAGGAGACAGCGGCGAGAATTATTGGTTGGGATGAGCCGATTACCGACGACAATCACGAAGAGGTGCGGGACCAAATCTGCGACGCGTTGACCGAAACGCTAAACATGATCGTCGGCGAATCGATTGTGTTGCTGCAAGCGTCCTATCCCAAACTGACATTGACTGCCCCCCGCGTGTTTTTCGGCACCTTGCGCTATCCACAGTTCAAGACAGGTCGGTCAGTACTAATGACCGATGCTGGCGAAATCGAGTGCCACTTTTGCCTTGACCTCATGCGTCTCGATTTGGCAACGTCTTACAACGAGGCGATGCAGACGCTGCTGGATGTCAACGCTCAGCTGAAGGAGGCCAATCGCAACTTGGCCGAACAGCAAGCTCAGCTGGTGCACACGGAAAAGATGGCCTCGATTGGAATTTTGGCATCTGGGGTTGCTCACGAAATCAACAACCCACTGTTCTTCGTGGACGCTAACTTGGCCACTTTGAACGAGTACATTCAGATTATCGAATCCACGCTGTCCCAGTACGACCGGTTGCGCGAGTCCACCGAGGCCGGTAACGGAGCCTGGATTAGACAGCTGGATGCGATCCGCGACGACTCCGACGAGGATATCGAATTTGTGATGGAGGACACCAAGCAACTGATGGTGGAAACCTGCGACGGAGTGGGAAGAATCAAGGGCATTGTGCAAAGCCTCAAGGATTTTTCACAAGCTGAGCAAGCGGGGATCGCGGAAGCCGACGTCAACCATATCGTCGAGACTTCGTGCGACTTGCTGCAAAACCATCTGCCGACCGGTTGCCGACTAGAAAAGCGATTTGGGGACGTGCCCAAGTTGATCTGCAATGCGGCGGAAATCGGCCAATTGCTGGCCAGCTTGATCTTGAATTCGATGCAGGCGATCGAAGGTGACGGAGAGATTGTCATTACCAGCGCTGCCAATGACGAAGAGGTTGTATTGACCGTCGAAGACACCGGCCAGGGGATCGGCGCTGACAACGTCGACCGCATTTTCGATCCGTTTTATTCGACGAAGCCCGAAGGCGAAGGAGCCGGTCTGGGGCTGTCGATCGCCTATGGGATCGTGCAAAAACACAATGGTTCTATCTCGGTCAGCAGCCAACTTGGAAGCGGCACCACGATGACTATTCATCTGCCTCTGGCGTCGGAGCTACTACCCGCCTAACTTTGGTCCGCGCCAGAGGGCGGTGTTGAGGTTGCCAGAGGCACCGGCCGCCAATGCTCCGGTGCCTTGACGGACCAACTCCCGCGGGATCGCTACGCACGCTTCTCAAAGTGTGGCTGGGCGCTGGCACCCCTGGTGCACGGTGTGCTTGGTGCACGGCGCGCTTGGAACAGTCTGTTCCCACTCGGTCGCTAGCCGAGCGGCACGCTCATCACTCGCCTCCGACGGCTGCCAATGTCCAGCTTTGTTGGTGCGAGCCCGCTATCTCATGGCTTCACTCAATCGTCTGCGAATGGACTCCACGGAATGCGCGAAGACTTCAGCAAAACACTGAAACACTTCTTGAACTGATCCGCTTTCCAAAGAAATGGTGGAAAACCAACCCTTTCTCTTCACAAGGACTCAGTCTCATGCGCACGCTCACTGTCCCACAAAATGGTCGCAGCGGATCGACAACTGTCGAAACAGCGGCGGAATCCAAGGAACACTACGTCAATGTCTACAGCACCTCCAATTTGGGCGTATTCGGTCTGCTGTTGCCGCCCAACTCGTTCACGGGTGTATCGCTTGGTGAATCCGTGTCCGACGCGATTTCCATCATTCTCAAGCACTTCAGCTTTACTTCGCTGAACATCATGGCGGGAGTTGCCGGCCGGCTGGTTGGCACTCAGGCCAGCGGGTATGCGGTCAAACAAAAGCTCAAGGAGGTGGAAATACGAACGATTATCAAGGCGTTCAAGAAGCCCAAAGTGGGGCCTCGCTCACCATTGGATCCCAAAGACGGTGCCTTTACGATCTTGGGCCTGAATCCATCAAAGACATTGACGGAGGAGGAGACGCTCGCGCCGTCGGCCATCACATACAGCGGTAATCCGTCGCTGGATTTGTCCGCACTACTGAAAGCTCTATTTGCGATCGGAGCGGTCACGCAAGATGAACGTTCCTTGCTGTCGTCCATTTCGGCCGCCCTGGGAGGATCGTTGGGCTTGTCCTTCGGGTCCGAAGACACACCCAAAGTCAGGCATCGCATTGCCCGGAAAGCTTGGATTGCTTCGCCTTCCGAGTTCGCTTGGTACTACCATTCCGTGAACGACCACAAGGCCGAGGGCCTGCTGAATGGGACGGCGTTTCTGCAGATCAACAAAGATGTCGACGAGTTGGATGTGCGCACGGAGATCCGAGCCGATTGGGGTAAGAACGCTGATTTCGAGAACGTGTTTGAAGAGACCTTACGCGTCATTCATCCTCCGGTTCCCAAGACGCCCATTCTGTCCGATCTGACCAGTTCGGATCGCATGCCCATCGTCTTGCCGCGGCACGACGTGAGTAAGCTGCTGGGTATTTCCAATGAAGAGCTGCAAAGCTTGCTCGACGATCCCAGCGAAAAAGGCCTGCGAGCGTTCGGAGCCAAGCAGAAGTACGTCACCAAGGGCTCTTTGGCACGCTTGCTGGAGATCTAAGCACAGTCCTAACAAGATTGATTGTGATTAGCGTGACATTATCGCCACGCCACTAAAGCCTGGTTTTGAGCTTGTCTCGGAACCAGGCTATTTTTTTTGGGCCACCCACCCCGAGTTTCGTGGTTCGAGGACAAGGAGCTCCCTTGTACGTGGCCTTTCGCTCCGCGAAAGAGAGCATTGACTGCTCTGCTTTGCAATAGCGCGGATGTTGCCCGCGATTCATTAACTACAGCGCAAGCACAGACGAACACGCGTGTTAGGACAGTGCGCAAGTATGACCGTGTGCAAATCAGCCGCAACGCGACAGCGACGCCCTTTTACTCAAAGCCAAAAAAATACCGACCCGAAGCACGAACGAGAGAGAGTGTGTGGATGTTTTAACGCAACTATTCGCTCGCGCTTCGGGTTCGTAAATGACTGGAGAATGGCGTTGTCGAGCACCCTACACCCATCAAAATCTCTGCCCAGCAATTTCAAGAAAACCGGTAACACATGACTCCCAACAACGCTTCCAGTAGTACCTCAAGGCGATGGACCTTGAGGCAACAATCCCTTTTCGATTTGGAGACTTATCATGGAAACTCAAGTAGCTGCAGACCCTTGGAAGCTGGTTGGTCCGAACCAGAAGCAATTCATCTACTTGCCAGCCGCGGCCCACGTTACGGTGAAGAATGATCGCGGATCGGATTTCACGATCGATTTTTGGAAGAACGGCAAGCAAGTGGGCTCTCTTGGCGATGGATCGTCGCACGAACTGCGTTACTGCCGCGCTGGCGATCGCATTGAAGTTCGCTCGCCGCGTTCCGCGGGGCCCGAAGAATCCGCTACCGGAGTGTTTAACGTCAACGAGCTGTAGTGCGGGTTGCGCACAACGCCCGGCTTCACAATGAACACTCCCGTGAACGGCACCATGCAGTAGCCATTGCTGTTCGTCCAAGACCGATTTGAAAATCTAAACAGGAGGCTCGGACAATCGAGCCTCCTGCTTTGCGTTGACGTCAGGAGATGAGGCAATCAGTTTGTTCAATGTTGAGCAAATTTGCGAATCGCGATGACACCGTTCTCGCACTCGATTCGCAACGGGATACCGCCTTCGTTGATATTACCCACACTGTACCCAGAATCTACAAGTTGCTTAAATCGGTTGTCGCTCAGAGTTGATTCCAATGCTGGCTTGATATCGAATTCGGAGCCAAATGTTCCCCGACCTGCGGAGATCGCTGCGGTGACGTTTGCACTCTTGGGCAATGACAGGTCAACTGACCCGTTGTAAGTTTCAAAATCAAGCTCAGCGTTTTCGCTTAGCTTGCGGAAGCTGAACTCCAAGTCGCCATTGCGGCTATATGCTTCGGCAGAACCCGAGATGTTCTCGAGTGTGATATCGCTGTGTTGACTGCGTGCGACAATCGTACCGTTCACACCAGTTGCCTTCAAATATCCGTCGCGATAGGTATCCAAGGAGAGGTCGACTCTTTTGGGAACCTTGATTCTCAAGTTCAATAAGTAGTATTGATTGTAGGTGTCTAGCTTGATCAAGTTGGATTCTGGCTTGAAGTCGAGATCGTAACTCGGCGAAAACTGCTGTGACAGCTTGGAGTTTGTCGGCGTACTAGATGATTTTGGTGGATAGAGTATCTCAATGACAACTTGTGGCTGATCGTGCGTCGTAACTTCGATAAAACCGCGCTCAATGTCGACCTCCAGGACTCCTCTCTTTGTCGAGTTGGGGAACTCTAGATTCAGCGTCTTGTAGACCTCTACTGATTTCGCAGCCGCTTCGCCAATCTTGGTTGGCATGACGTTCGGAAGCTTGTTCGATTCACCGCCATCGCCAGCATGCAAAATCAAGAGAGCAAAAAGAGTTGCTGTAGTCATCATGGCAAGACCTCCAAAAAGAGCGGAAAGAAACGGTAACGACCTCGAATTTGCATTGCGATACTTCAGCGGAAGCGCGACCTGATCGGGTTGATAGACGTGGGCTAGACAGGCTTCAAGCGTGGCCTGAGTTTCCGATGCCGTCGGGCGAGATTCGGGCTGTTTTTGGTGCAGATCTTCAATGATCGCGCACAGCCAGGACGGTATTTCAGGATTCAGCTGACGAATCGCTTTGGGGATATCGTCGGTGATCCGTCGCAGCACACCAAAAGAAGTTTGGGCGCCGAAGGGCGTACTGCCTGTGCAGAGCATGTAGAGCAAACTGCCCAGGCTGAAGATGTCACTCTTGCCATCAATCGCATCACCGCGGGCTTGTTCCGGAGACATAAATTCCGGCGTTCCCGAAATGACACCGGTGCGAGTCATGGTTGCATTGTCGATGATGCGAGCTAGACCGAAATCGGTGATGATGGCCGTTTCTACACCGTCATCCAGCATGATGTTGGCAGGTTTGATATCGCGATGAACGACCCCCTGCCGGTGCGCTGCAGCAAGTCCGGCGGCTATCTGGCTACCAACTCGCAGGATCTCTGGAATTGAAAACGGTCCTCGATTGTCCACACGTTGTTGAAGCGAGCCACCTTTTAGATAGGGCATTACGAGATAAGGCAGGTCCGCCGCAGTACGTACTCCATGGATAGCGACGACGTTGTGGTGATGGATTGCCGCGGCCGCCTTGGCCTCTCGTTCGAATCTCGATCTGGCTGTACCGCTCGCGGCCAGAGCCGGGTTCATGATCTTCAGTGCGACGATACGGTCTAGTGAGGCGTCCTTGGCCTTGAGGACCACTCCCATGGCACCACTACCTATCACGCCCTTGATTTCAAAGTTGTCGATGCGTCCTAAGGACTCTGGATCATCCGTCGGCTGAAGCGATCCGATGACTTGCTGAATGGAAATGGGTAGCGCCGGAGGGGCATCGTCAGCAGCCTCCGTATTGTTTCCTGTACTAGGCTGTGGCGAGAGGAATTCGCGGACGTCCGTCCATATCGCTTCCCCGCCCGCGATTGCCTCAAGGTGTTCGCGGCAGCTCGCACATCCGTCGAGGTGCCGCAGGTATTCCTGTTCTTGGGCGTGTGAAAAGTCTCCCTGCAGATACGCGTTGGCGTTTTGCGATTCGCAAATGTTGGTGTTCACTGGAACTGGCCCTCCAACTTGGCGACCGCTTCGCTGAGTCGCCTGATGATCCTGCTGCGAGCCGCGTAAACTGCTCCAATGGACTTACCCAGTTCTTGAGCCGCTTGTTCCTTTGAAAGTCCTTGAATCGCCGTTAGTTCAAAGGCTTGCCATGTGTCTTGAGAGAAATCCACACGGACCATTTCCTTGGCTCGGATGAACAGTTCTCGACGGTACTCCAGTTCGATAAGAGACTCACTGTGCCGGTCACCGGCTTCGACTTCATGGAGAAGATCGCCGTCGATGGCACCCGCTTGATCCGCCGGCCGTCGTGAGAGCGCGTTGATCGTCGCGTTCTTGGCCACTCGCAGAAGCCAATGACGGAACTTGACCTTGGAATCTCTGGGAGACCACTTGCCGATGGATCCTGCGATCGACACAAACACCGTTTGGACAAGATCATTGGCGTCAGCCTCTTGCAGCCCTCGGGACCGACCGACACGGTACACGACGGGTTGATAGAGCCTGACAAACTCATCCCAGGCTTGCTGGTCGTCTGGATTCTGCACTCGGAGAACCAAACTCGCTCGCGTTTCAGGGATTTCATGCATGATTTGAAGGGGCAGATTAGCGGGGGATTAAGTTGTTGAATTGGTCTCCAAGAGTGTAAACACGCGGCTAGAACACATCTGACAGAAAAATCTTGACTCCGCATCACCATCTGGCAGAAACGTTGCCAAGTTGGCGATCCAACCCGAAAGCTGTTCTGGCACCTTCAACCTCGCCGTGACCAGGCTCGTATACCCCCACTCAAGGCAGAGAAAGCTCGTTGATCGAGGCCCAGCACCTCGGCTAGGCAGTCGAGCGATCTACGCGCGACGGCGCTGACCGCAGACCCTGGACGGCGTCATCAGCAACATCGGGTCCTTTCGCGGAGGCTAGTGGTTGAACCTTGGCTTAGGTGTTTCCGCCCTGTGCAACGGTCATCTCCTGAACGTGGAGTTTGTGCCGTCGCTCTATCAGAACCGCAACAGCGTCCAGCTCGAAACCGACAGGTCACTCGCCGCCTGCTGGTCCAAGTTTTTCTAGAACGATTCTATTCAAACGGGTTGCTGACTGGTGCATCAGCCGCGCCCAGCGAGGTCGCGGGAAGGTAACTTGCCCGGTTGATTTACAAGACAGATTCGGGGCGTGGCAAGCGTCATTGAAACGATGATTTACGTCGAGTTGAGCATTGCTCCGCTCCCCGAATATTGCATTAGCCGCCGTGCGATAGCACGCGGTTTCCGCAAAATCTGCAGTGAACCGCACGCTATCGCGTGGCGGCTGATTTGCGCGTTGGCATTCTTGCAAACTGTTCTAACGCGTTTTTTCGTCTGTACTTGCGCCGTAACTCCTGAACCGGCATGCAACATCCGCGCTAGTACGTGGCCTTTCGCTCCGCGAAAGAGAGCTTGCGTTGTCTTGTTATGGCTATCACGCGGTTCCGCTTCACTTTTCTCCCAGCAAAATCTCTGCCCTTCACTGTCACCGAATCCAAGCCGTCTCACTATAGAAACTTGGACTACATCCAACTGAAGCCGACTCGCCGTTTGCCGCCAGCACGGGAAGCGACTATTCGATCCTGGCCAACGGAAACATTCTCGCTGATGCTGGTTCAATCCCCAGCTTTCCCGTGGGAGGCACACTTGCGATCAACTATGCCACTCCTGTAACCAACGTTACGGGCCTGCGGCTTGATGTGATACTAGATGGCTCACTGCCTCATGAAGGGCCTGGGCTAACTTCGCAGAATGGCAACTTTCTTCTCGTTGAAATGACAGTTGCCGCCATCTCCGAATCCTCCTTGCCTGTCGCGATCACCGGTGTAATCATGCTCCGTATTGGAAGCCGCCGGCAATTGACTTAGCCAGTCCGAACCGAACATTTCATTTACTTATCAGACGTTGGGTGAAGGACTGCAGCACACCAAAAATCTGCTCAAATGCACTTCTATTGTAAGCGCTCGACCAAGTACGTGTTGACGAGTGCTTTATGCTCTGGGTTTTCTTGGAGCAGTTATGATTCGTCGACGTTTCTCTCGAGATCAGTGGGC
>JANQOL010000164.1 GCA_028289675.1 Pirellulaceae bacterium | reverse complement strand
TCCTTTTCATCAGGCGAACTGGGCATGTTGCTGACGTCGATCACTCGCGCATGGCCGGTCAATCCACGCATGCGCACGCCGCGGACATCGCCCCGCTCATTTTGCAGCTGGACTTCAGCCGTGCTGGTGCTGCCATCGGGATAGAAGATGACCTGGTGGGCGATGTTTTGCGTGTTCACTTCACCAGCCATCGGACTCGCGCCGACGGATTCGGCTTCTTCAGCCAAACTGTAGGCTCGCATGTCGCTGGCGACTTGGCAGCTGAGAAACGTGATTTTCTCCTCCAGCTCTTCAACTTGGCCATCTTCGGATAGGTCGGCGGCCGCCAAGAAACCCGACTGCTGGGACTCGACCACCGTGCCGGCGCCAGTCATGACGGTGGCGCCAGCCCCCGCATTGGCCGTGTCCGATTGCAGCACCAGAGGTTGGATCTTGAACTGCCGCGTACCAACCTGGCACTGAAACACTTGGGCTTGGCCGGTGCGCATGGCCTCCAGTCGAGCCTGGTCCCAGCGCAGCCGCAATTCGTTGGCGGAAGCTTTCAGTTTCTGCCGCTCAAAGACCTCGGTCAGCTTCGGTGCCACGATGGCGCCAATCAGCACAATCAACGCCAATACCAGCAGCAACTCCAGCAGCGTAAAGCCGGCTGTGGCTGGGCGTAGACGGTGAAGGGACCGAAGCGGCATAGCAGAGCGAACTCCAAATGAAGGAAGCCCCGGTGGGTCGAGACGCATCCTGGGGCTCCGCTTGGAAATTAATTTGGCGACCGCGGCATCCCGAAGGAACGTCAACGGTCAACGGGCATTCGATGCCCGAGAACGGCGGACTCAACCGCGCGACGGGCTTAACCCGTGATGTCATCCTCGGTACCGCTCTTGCCATCCGCGCCCAGACTACGGATCTCGAATTCGCTGCCGTTGGCAGTGTATTCATAGTCGTGTCCCCACGGATCCGGTTTGATCGGTTCGGTACGCAGCTGCAGCCACTTGGATGGATCCGCCAAGTCCGATGGCTGCTCGTGCAGGGCGCTCAGCTGCTGAGGGTAGGAGCCGACCTCCAAGCGATAGGATTCCAAAGCGCTCTTCAAATTGCTAATTTCGGCCTTGGCAACTCGCTCGTAGGCACGGTTTTGGAAGCCGCCGATGTTGACTACAGCAATGCCGGCAATCGCGGCAATGATCACCAATACCAGCATGACTTCCAGCAGCGTGAATGCACTGCGGCGGAGAGAGCGGGGTTTGCGGCGAGGTAGGGGTCTGCGACTCATCGTTTGATTCTCCGTTGGTGGCAGTGGTTGATTTTTGAGGCTGGGTAACATTGATTTTACGACGGAAGCCGCTGGACGTCGAACGTCAGTTTGCGGCTGGCCACAGAGCGGCCTGGAGTATTGCGTTCTCTTCCGGATTAAACCGCTCCGGAACTGTTAAGTAGCGGAACCATGAGGGCTAAAACGATGAAAAAAACAATTAAGGCCATCAATAGCAACATCATGGGCTCCAGCAGCCGCACCAATACGTCCATGCGACGAAAGGTAGTGCGTTCCAGGCTGTCCGAAATCTGAACCATGACTTTATCAAGGGTGTTGGATTCTTCGGCGACCGAGATCATCTCTACAACTTGGCTGGGAAAATGTCCCGAAGCGGCCAGGGGCGTGGCCAGTTTTTCACCGGCGGTAATGTTTTCGCTGGCTTTCTGAATTGACGTCGACAGAATGCGGTTCCCTGCCGCTTCGCGGCTGATCTCCAAGGATCGCAGAATGGGCACACCATTGTTCAGCAGCGTGCCTAGGACGCGGCAGAATCGAGCGACGGCCAGATTCAGGAACAGGCTGCCAAACAACGGGAACTTGATCTTCGCCCAGTCAAACCAATGCTTACCTTGATCGGTGCGCAGAAACGTCATCAGGCTGAACCCGCCGATCACTAGCGTGCCGATCAGCAGCCACCAGTAGTTCTGCAGAAAAGAGCTAAATGCCAGTAATGCGTCGGTGGCTGCGGGCAGCTGTCCTTTTTCGCGCAGCGTGCCAAATAGTGGTTCAAATTTTGGCACAAAGAACACAATCAAAACGGTGACTACTGCGGTGCCCACGCATCCCAGAAACACCGGATAGGCCAGCGCGCCGGCCGCCCTGCCCTTCATGTCCTCCTGCTGCTCGGTAAATCCAGCGACGCGTTCCAGGGCGTCTTCCAAGAAGCCGCCTTCAGTGCCAGCTCGGACCATGTTAACGGCCATCTCATTGAACACCCGCGGGAAGCGGGCCATGGCCTGCGGCAGCGGTTCGCCTTCTTCGACCTTTAGTTTGATTTCCTCGAGCACCGACTTGAGCGCTGGCTTGCTCGCCTGCTGGCTCATCACCGTCAACGCTCGCAGCAGCGGTACGCCGCTGCGCAATAGCGCGGCCATTTGATTGTAGGCGTTGGCCATGACCTGCCCGCTGACTCGCTTCGAACGAATCGACGCGGCGTCTTTGGCGACCGTGATCTCTACCGGGAGCAAGGCCATGCCATCCAATTGTGCCAACACGTCCTGCTGGCTATTGGCCGTCAGCACGCCCGATTTTCGTTGTCCGCTCATGTCGCGGGCGACGTAGGCAAAGTCTGGCATGATGTTCTCAGATACTCCCGTTGGCCGCCTA
>JANQOL010000778.1 GCA_028289675.1 Pirellulaceae bacterium | reverse complement strand
ATCGTAGCCGCGACATCCGAGGGCTGTACTTGGCTGGTGGCGCTGCGCACCCCGGTCCAGGTATGCCGATGGTCTTGATGAGCGGCTGGATTGCGGCCGACGCCCTCGATCAAGACGCTCGTCGTTGGGCGGCAGCGCAAACCGGCTAGCGCATTACCCCTGTTTGGTTTTCGGACTAGCCGAATCGCGTGAGCGAACGGTTTCACCACCAGGGTTAATGGCGCAGACCACAGGCCCCGCGCGACTCGCACTAGCTTCAGATCGAACCGATAACAACGATGCTGAAGCTCATCAAGAACGCCGTAAAGCCAACGACCAGCCCGACCAACAGCTTGATTTTGGCGGAACGAAACTGCACAGCTTGCCAGTGACGATTGGTGGCATCGTTAAGCTCCGGAAAATCGGTCGCTAGCCCGATCCACTGCTGGAGACGAATGCCATACCAGGGTGCCACCAACAAGATGGAAAGCGGACCGCAACAAAAGGACAGCATGACCACCAACCAAACTTGACCAGCTTCCTTGATGACCGCCTCCAATTGCTGTTGCCGCTCTTCCGGCAAACCCAAGGGCTCCCGCTCGGGTTTTTCAGCACCGATCAACGTCGGCTTGTAAGGATTCGAATCTGCACCACTCATGGTTATCAGGCTGCCAGCGAGTACAACTTGGCCACAGCACATCGTTGGCTTCTACTCGGCAACATCTAAGCCGCTACTCGGCGACATGTAGGCCGCTACTCGGCGGCGAGCTCATCGTCTGCATCGCCATCCTGGGCAGGCGCCAATTCGAAGCTGAGGTGATCACTGATCGAGTCGGCTAGGGCCCCAATCTGCTGGCACAGGAAGAACCACAACCAAGGCAGTAAGAACCCGCCCAGACCGGCCAACAGAGGTGAACGTCCCAGCAACACGTACCACAACATGAGCACCACGAAGAAACCCACCAGCGTCTTCAAATAGTAGCTGCCCCATGCTTCCGCCGCTTGCGCGATCGACTTCGTCACCGAGCTAGAGACCGGTTGAAAAATGCTGTTATTGTCCAACATCGATAGCAGAAAGACTGGGAAGCACGCAAAGCAAGTCAGCATCATTCCACTAACGCGAATCAGCACACCCGCTTCGGCGTCCCCTGCCAGCCAGTTTCCAAAGAGAAAACCGGGCACAATCGATGCCGCTACCGCGGCCACGATCAAAATCAGCTCGCCGACGTTATCAAACATGTTGAACGCCGGTATCTCTCGCACGCGGCGCTGCTTGTTGGCCACAGATTCGATCAGAGCTAGACCACCACTGAGCATTGGCAGAGCAAACAGCATGGCCACGATCGGCACCATGATCACCGTCAGCAACAACACGCCGCGTCCAAAATCACTTTCGAAATCATTGGCACTGAACTGCGCCAAGGCGAAAATTGCGGCGAACACGACGCCGTAGCCCACGACTTGGAACATGGTGATAAAGTCACCCAAGAAACCGAACGTCCGCTGGGCGAAACCGGTGGCATCGAAATCGTAGTCGTACAGCTGCTCCAATTCTTCGTCGCTGATTTCTTGCTTGGCTTTCTCCAAGATGGCTTGCGTTCGGTCTCGTTCCTGCAAGCTAGCCGCAGGAGCCGAATTTGGTTCGGGTGGAGCCAGCGGCGGAATGTCCGTAGCTGACTTTTTCGGCTTCTTCTTTTTCGGCTTGGGCTTCCAGCCTGGCGGTGGCGGCGGAACGTTGTATTCCACAAAACAATCCGGGCACTTGATCTTCATTCCTTCCGCTGACGGCGACACGTACTGGGCCGTACCGCAAATCTTGCAGGCGATCCGGTACTCACTGTCGACCGGATCATCTTCGTCGTACAGTGGCGGCAGTTCGGCGGCAGCTCCCAAATCGGGCATAAGATCGTCCAGGTCGCCCAATCCGACGGGTCCCGGACTTTTACGCGCCGGAGGTGGGCTAGCCGGCGCCAGTGGCAGCTCGTCGTCCAGGTTGTCTAGGAAGCTGGACGAGGCTGACGGCTGAGGCGTTTTTTCGGGGGGAGTGGCCGCTGGCGGCTGCCCCGCTGCTGGCTTGTTGCGGACAACCTTTCCACCCGCCGTCGACCTGCTTCCAGCCGGCGTCCGTTTGGCCGCTTGGCCACTCGACCGCTGCGGCTGAGCCGGCGGACGTCCGGGCGCCGCAGGTACCACCTCCGGAGCG
>JANQOL010000160.1 GCA_028289675.1 Pirellulaceae bacterium | reverse complement strand
TCTTTCACCATGGCTGCCTCAATCCTTTCATGAGCTTGGGAAGATCTGCTTGGAGAAACGCGAGGCAACAGATCCAACAACTTTTGCAGGCCGACAACTCTAGCCTGCGCGACAACCAGCCAATGCGTGACAAGGCGATCCTCAAGCAGTCCGACATCGAAGCGTTATTGCCGGTTGAGATCGGTGACTACACGGACTTCTATTCATCTCGGGATCACGCCACGAATGTTGGCGCGATGTTTCGCGGGCGTGAAAACGCCCTGATGCCCAACTGGTTGCATTTGCCCGTTGCCTATCATGGCCGCAGCAGTTCAGTCGTCGTCAGTGGCACCGACCTACATCGTCCTTGGGGCCAAGTGAAAAAAGACGACGAGGAACAACCACGGTTTACTCCCAGTCAGGCTGTGGATTTCGAACTGGAAGTGGGATTCCTCGTCGGACCTGGAAACACGCTGGGCGGCGCGATTGACGTCAACAGCGCGCTGGATCATATCTTTGGCGTCGTGCTGGTCAACGACTGGAGCGCTCGCGACATCCAAAGGTGGGAATATGTCCCGCTCGGTCCGTTTCTTTCCAAGAGTTTCGGGACTTCGATCTCGCCGTGGGTCGTGACGCTGGAAGCGTTGGAGCCGTTTCGCACGGAGGGCCAAGTCCAGGAACCCGCGCCCCTGAGTTACCTTAAGACCGATGGCAATCCAACATGGGATGTTGCGCTGGAGACATGGCTACAAACGGAATCCCTCCCGCCGCAGCGAATCTGCCAATCGAATCTCAGTCATGTGTACTGGAACATTCAGCAGCAAGTAGCCCACCACACCCGTGGTGGTTGCAATCTTCGCACCGGCGACTTGCTGGCCACGGGCACGGTCAGCGGGCCAACTCCCGATTCGCTAGGCTGCATGCTGGAGTTGACCCAGGGCGGCAAGCAACCTCTTGAACTCCCAAACGGCGAAGAGCGCCGATTCCTACAAGATCATGACCGCGTGTCGATTACCGGTTACTGTCAGGGCGATGGATACCGGGTCGGTTTTGGCGACGTCACGGGAAAGTTGTTGCCGGCGCTCCCGCCGCAAGAGTAACCGCACGAACGCGCCACTCTCGCTACTCAGCAGCCGTTTTTTTCTTACCGAAACGACGTAGCGATCGCCGCCGCAAGGCCATCACACAGCATTCCTGCCGGTTGAACGCGAGTTGGCGCGCCTTGACGTATCGATAGCCCCACGAGCGAATGCGGTCTAGGTAAGCGGGTATCTCAGCAGCTAACTTCCAGTCGAACAGTTTGAGGGTTAATAGCAATCCTTGAATATGCACGGTGGGGTGAGTCACAATTCCCTCCACACTATCAAGCGTATGCTTCGGAGCAACGTTTGAATCGGCAACCAGCCAGCGGGTCTCTCGGAATTCGCGCCGACGTACTTCCACAGCCCGCTTCCTTACGTGCGTGAATCGTGAATGTTCTAGTAGGATCGGGTCCATCTCCGCCGGGTCGATGCCAGTGACGCAAAGT
>JANQOL010000746.1 GCA_028289675.1 Pirellulaceae bacterium | reverse complement strand
CGTAGCCGGGCCCTATCGTCTGCTAGCCCACGTAGAAGCGTTGAGACGCTGTGTGGCCGTGGTGGTTGTCGCCGGCATGGAAGGTGCCTTGGCTAGTGTGGTCGGTGGCTTGGTGGCTTGCCCCGTGGTGGCCGTTCCCACGAGTGTCGGTTACGGAGCGAATCTCGCGGGGGTGACCACGCTGTTGAGCATGCTTAGCAGTTGTTCGGCCGCGGTGACGGTTGTGAACATTGACGCGGGATTCAAAGGCGGCTATGTGGCTGGATTGGTCGCTCGACAGGCCGCGGACGCGCGAAGCTCTCGAGGCAACGCCAGCTAGTCGACCGCGCACGGTACCTGGCCAATTGCAAGTAGTAGTAGTCAAGCCATTGGCGGACGTCGACTACAAGTACTCGATCAACGAAGAGGCCAAACTAAGCACGAGAAAAAACCCACACATGTCGGTGACGGTCGTTAGTAGTGGCCCCGATGCAACCGCGGGATCGCGACCCATGCCACGCAGCAGCAGCGGAATGACGCCGCCAATGGAAACCGCCACGATGGTGTTGAGTGTCAGTGCGACGCCGATGACGGCTCCCAATATCAAGTTGCCTTTCCAGACCCAGGCAATGACGCCTAGCAAGATACCGACGGCGGCACCATTCATGAGACCTACCGAGATTTCTTTCAGCCACACCCGTCCCACATCGCCGGGTTTGACCAGTCCCAGCATGAGCTCACGAATGGAGACGGCAACGGCCTGATTACCCGAACAGCCGCTCATGTCGGAGATGATGGGCAGAAACGCGGTCAGAGCAATGGCGGCCGCCAGCGTGCTCTCGAAATGGCTAATGATGGCCGCAGCCAACAGATTCAGCACGATGTTCAGTGAGAGCCACAACAATCTACCTCGGGATCGTTGCCATAGAGGCAGTGAGCGAATTTCCTCACCACTGACAATACCTTGACGTCTCAAGAACGATTTGTCTTGCTGTTCGATCCAGGCCTCGTCGACATCGCGCCGTTGGACCACGCCCAGCAACCGACCAGCGGTGTCCGTTACCGGTATGCCCAGAAAACTGTGTTCTTGAAGCAGACCGTGCAGTTCTTCCAGCTTGACCGCTACATCCACGGATAATGGATTGCCAATCATGATGTCTCGCAGGTTGCGCTGACGGTCACCCAGCAGCAAGTCCCGCAGCCGCAGCACGCCTTGCAAGCGATCTTGGTCATCGACGACGTAAGCGTACTGGATTTCGTAATCTCGGTATTTGTCGGCTCCGCCTCGGAGATCCTCGACAACTTGCTCGATAGTCCACGACATGGGATACCGCAACAGTTCGGTGGCCATCAGACCGCCGGCTTGAAGACGATCGTACTGCGACAGTTGCTGTACGTCCGCGGCTTCGGACGGTTGCATATGCGACAGAACGTCGGCCGCGTCGTCGCTTTGCAAATCGCTGATCAAGTCCGTTTGCAAGTCACTGGGCAGCTCGTCTACCACGGCCGCCGCGTGGTCGGGCTGGGCTTCTCCCAGCAGTTGGACGGCTTGTACGTGCGGAATTTGTTGCACGAGATCCGCGGCGGACTCCGCACCTACCAAATCGACGATTTGACCACGTGACGCCTCGTCCAGGCGGGAGATGGCCCGAGCAAGATCGGCGGGAGACGTCTCCTCGATCAGCCGTTCGATGGCTTCGATCTGCCGGTCCTCCAGCAATCGCTCCAGCACTTGATCGACTTCCGCGGTGGAGGCCAAGGAGCTGTCCGAAGATGTTGGGTGGTTCATTGATTCAGCTCAGTCTTGGTTCATTCGCGCGGCGTTCGCCAGCAGTCGACTCTGATAACCGGTACCTTTTTTGTGGTATGGACGCAGCTGGTTCAGACCCGTTGATTGCACAACCTAGCCCAGCAAAGTAGCCTAGAAACGAGTCGCGTGGCCATTAAGCCTTAGGCTAACCGACTTCGCTCATAACGACATGGGGTCGATCGGAAGCCCACCTGCCCTGCACGTTTCATTTAGCCCACATCCATGCCCATTGAGTTTGCTTGCGAAGCCTGTGCCAAGCTCTTGCGAGTTCCAGACGGAACCGGTGGCAGCGCTTGTCAGTGTCCCGCATGCGGCAAGATGTTGGAGATTCCGGATCCGAACCGAGTCGAAATTGTCGAGGTCGTAGAAGACCAGTCACCCAGCGATCAACAACCCAGCGACCAACAATCCAGCGACCAACAATCCAGCGACCAACAATCCAGTGACCGCCTGATCGTAACTTGTCCTAAATGCAGTTTCGAATTGGAGTGCAGCCCTGAGTTGTTGGGCACCAAGGGGCAATGCCGGAACTGTAAGTACATCTTCGTGATTTCAGAAGATCCTGAGCCAGTTCAGGAAGCCGATCAGTCGCAGGTTACCAACTGGGTTTTTACCTGCCCAAGCTGCGACCAGTTGTTCGAAGGTCAGGAGGAGATGCAGGGGCGCAAGGGCAAGTGCCACGAGTGTGGCGAGGTGTTTGAGATCGAATTGAAACCCGCGGATGGGCCGCAAGCACCGGTGGCTCACGCGGATCGGTCCGTCGATAACCCTGCCGCGGATTCGGCGAACAGTGGTTCTTCGACGACCGCCGGGTCGGAACCGTCCAGCACGCCGGCTGCAGCGCCTAGAACCAGACGTCAGCCGGCGGCTGCGGCGTCTGGGCGTGCGCCCAAGTCGGCGCGGGAGCCGGTGGCGAAGGTGAGCGTGCCGGCGGCCAACTTGCAGCTGGCGTGTTCCAGTTGCAACGGTGTCATGGAAGTGCCAGCGACGGCCGCCGGTCAGACAACCGTTTGCCCGTATTGTCAGCAACTGCTGCAGATACCGCTGGTCGGTCCTAGCACTTCCGCCGGATCCACATCGGCTACAACCCAGTCAATGACAACTCCGTCAACTCCAACCCGGTCGAATGCGGCTTCGTCGTGGAATGCCGCATCCCAGGCCAATCCATCGTTGACGCCAGCGTCGCAGATGCCGCAACCGCAGGACGACATTTGGTCCGAGTTGGGCGACATGAGTCGAGCGGCCAGCGGGCAGGTCAATCCCTACGAATCATCGCAAGCGAGCTGGGAGAGCTCAAACAACTCGTTGGACATGGGGGTTCGCAAACCGGTCCGGCGTAAATTAACGTTTCAGAACGCGTTTGGACTGGTGTTTGATAACTTGTTTCCATCCGGTCTGATGGGCATGGTCGTGTTGCTGATCATGATTGCGCTGAACTTGCTGGTGAATTGGGGCATGTCCACCGCTCTGGCGTTCAGCATCAATCCGACTCAGATGGACCCCACGACGCGCTGGGTGGTGGCCATTGTGGCCCTGGTGCTTGTCACGTTGGTCAACACGTGTGTCTCCGCAGCTGGAATGTGCATGTTGTGCAATGGCGCGCTGGCTCACGTTCGCTCTCGCAAGACGGACGCGGGGGCATTCTTTGTCACCGACGCGTTTCCGGCCATGTTTGGGTACCTGCTGATCTTGGCGCTGGCGGGCGTGGCCATCGGAGCGATTCCCAGCATCATGGGACCCGAGATGCCTGGACTGACGGCGCTGGCCTTGATGTTTGCCGGACTCTTCTGTTTGGTGGCCGCGGTGGCGCTGTCGTTGACACCAATTGCCATCGTTGACGGCTACGGCTCCGTTGATGGCATGGCAGCTTCGGTGCATCTGTTTTTCACCAATTTTCCGGTGATGATTGGTGTCTTGATCTGTGGCATCTTGCTTTATCTGGCCGTGTCAGTCATCAGCTGCGGTTTGCTAGGCATTGTGTTCGTGGCCTTCCCCTACTATTTGCTGGCATCTCTCTACCACTTAGCCAATCGCTAGATCGTCTTTCGGGGACAGGCATGGCATAGTGCTTTCGATGAGAGGACACGCGCGGGGGGCGTGTTTGAGAAGTTGAGTGTTCCTACAAGATGCGTGACATGTGCGTCCCTCATGTTCCCGACAGATTTTCGCGGGCAGATTCTTATAGGGAAGGGCTTCGCAATCACATCGGCGATGCAAACTTGTGCGGTCCGTGTACCCACACGATCCTATAGGTCTGACTCGCTAGCCATGGCGAACGGACAATCTGTTTGAACTGAACGCCGCGGATCAACTGCTGACTCGTTTCTCCGTCCAGCAAGAGGTTTGTGTCTGAATTCTCGCCCTGAGTCTGCTGGCCTGCGCTGCTATTTTGCGCAATTGCTCAAGTACTGGGGCCAAGCATTCCTTCGAATTGATAGCAGCAGATATTGCATCCTCGATAGCGTCCGAATATTCATCTTCTGAAATTACGCGGCCGATGTACAATCCAATAATGTTCTCGATTTTCTTCTTGGTGTCGGAGAGCAAAACAAGTCCGCGCGCTTCATTGAGCCACTCAATTGGAACTCCGTCAAAGAATGCTGCGTCCGGTAGATAGCCAATATTCAGCATCGCATTGCATGATGCAACAAAATCTTCTCGCGACCGCTCCTCTTCTTTACCGTATTCATTCATCGACACCTCCTTGTGTCTAGTGCTAACAAACCATGAGTCAACCTGGACTTCTTGTCCTTCATTATTTGGGGATGGATCGAAACGCAGGATTGGTATCCCACCTTCTATCGGATCGTTGCTCCGCCGAGCAATCATTACTCCCGCTAGCCGGTTTTCTTGATCATTACCGTTGTTAATCTGCGAGCAGGCACTCGGCATGACTTGACCATTCTTAGGCACGATTGTCACTCCCTTCTTGACATCAAACTACTTCGCGATCAACGAGATGATCCGGAAGGCAATTTGCAAGGCAGAAAGCCTGCTCCTTGTCGTACCAAGATCGTAATAGACTGAGACTTTCGTCCCCACGTAGGATTCGAACGAGTCGATCGTGTTGTTCGTCGCTGATGTGCCGGTACTCTTCACTTATGAACGCGGGAAATGTTGCCGATGGAATAATCGTTCCGAGGATCGACAGGATATCATCTCTAGGAGGGAAAAGTTCTGCATGTACACCAGTATGTGACGCTATCGCCGCCTGTAGGTTCCCCCGCTTGATATCATTCTTCAGCTGCAGGACGACTTTTTTGGGGACAGGCATCGCAACGTGTTCGCGGAGATGAGTATCCCCGCAGGATGCTTCGCCCGCAGAAGGTTCCCCGCAGGAAGGGTCGTTTTGCTAGCAATGTGTTCTCATGCGTGTCCCCTCGATTCCGCGTCCCTTGCTGGGACAGGCATTGCAAGCTGGCCTGCGGGACACGCATAACGGAGCGGTCTAGTTCCGAGGACAGGCATTGCGGCGATCTCGCGATAGTGCGTGTCCCCCGCAGGGTGCGTGGTTTACTTGCCATGCGTTTCAGGTGTGTCCCCGTCGGTTCCTCGCCCTCGCCGGTCCCTGCCGTGTGTGTCCCCGACAATGGGCGAGCAAGCCGACTTGGTCGCGCGTCCTCCGTTGAAATGGAGATCAACGGAGGGGATGTGTTTGGCTTGCTATCGCCACAGAGCGGAGCGATTGGGAGTACGAGCACCGACTGCGTCTGAGTACGAGCACGAGCACGACAAAGGTATCGGTGCTGGGCGCGCTCGTTGATGCCCTATCTCGGACCAGATCAACTCAGGCGAGATTCAGGCCGGCGGACGAAATCGCGAGCGTTAGAGACATTGACGACGTAGGCTGCAGGTTCGGATGAGGTGCTAGTACGAGCCGCATGGGCATATGGCTTGCATCATCAACGAAAACACAGTCTGAATCGGCCGAAACAAGGTCACATGAAAAGGTAAATCGCTCCAGTCGAGGTCAAGCGACGATGGGCAGTTACGAAGCCGAGGCATCTTCGCGGCCCAACAACACCGAACGCTCACCGCTGGAGTTGGCAAACGCTCGCGACATGCCGGGTGTGTTGAATTCCATCACCGCGTTGCCCTGGGCGTCCACCGCAATGATTCCGCCGCAATTGTCCGGCAAGGTGGCGATGGTGGCCGCCGCCGCAGTTGGCAACTCGTGGCCTGCGTAACGCATCCGAGCGGCGATATCGCTGGCGACACTCCTGCGGATGAACTCCTCGCCAATCCCTGTGCCCGACACCGCGCAAGTGCCGTTGTCGGCGTAGTTTCCAGCTCCAATTACTGGCGAGTCCCCTACCCTGCCCCAACGCTTGCCCATCAGACCACCGGTGCTCGTGCCGGCCGCCAGATTTCCGTGTTGGTCCAGGACCACGCAGCCAACCGTGCCCAAATAGGGTACCCGACCCTCGCCGAGCACCGGACCGGCCGATTTCTGTTGCTTGTCGAGCCACTTCTGCCACCGAAGCCGTTGCCGCTCGGTGCGAAAATAATCGGCTTCGGCTTGTTCCAACTGATGGATGGAACCGAGCTCATCTGCGCCGGCACCCATCAACAGCACGTGGCGAGTTTCGGTCATGACCAGCCGCGCTAGCGTTATCGGGTGCTTGCATTTCGTGACACTGGCTACTGCACCACAGTTCAAATTGCGGCCATCCATGATCGACGCATCCAGTTCGTGATGCCCCTGCTGGTTGAGTACGCATCCGCGGCCCGCGTTGAACGTGGGGTTGTCTTCCATGGATCGGACGACTTGCTCGACCACATCCAGCGCTGCCTGCTTGTCTGACAGCAACCGCACGCCCAAATCCAAGGCGGTTGTCAGACCGTCTCGCCGCTGTTGTTGATATTCCTGGGACCAAGCCGTCGGATCACCACCAGCGCCGCCGTGAATCACGATCGTGTATTTGGCTGCGGATTCTTGGCCCTTCAGCGTGGGGCCAACACTGAAAAAGGCCGTTGCCCAAGCCAGGATCGCAATTTGCAGAGTTGTCGTTCGCATGAGGTTCTCCAAGCTCGAATGGGTTCAAACGAAATGAAATGGCTCTTCATCAGGGCCCGCCGGTTCATCGCAGTTGTGCCAGCCACGATCGTGATTTTAGATCAGTGGAAAGCTAGCCACACGAACCGCGGGACAACATTGAGCATTTTTGCTTTTGGTGTGGCCTGTTGCGACGAAAGGCGCAACCATCATCGTTAATGAAGCAGGCCATACGTCCGTGCGACTCGCACTAGCTGCCTGACCGAAGCAAATCCAGCACCGCTTGCATGTCGGCATGCAATGGGCTTTCAATGACCATCTCTTGCTGTGTCAACGGGTGACGAAACTGAATGCGTCGGGCGTGCAGGGCTTGCCGCTGAAGTATGACTTGTTCGTCGCCCGGTTGATCCGGCTGCTTAAGTGCCTTGCGTTTGAGCAACTCGCCACGGTTTATCCGCGCGTGTCCAGCATAGAGCCGATCGCACAACACCGGCGCGCCCAAATGATCCAGATGCACCCGGATTTGGTGGGTCCGCCCCGTCTTGGGTTCTACTTTGACCGCGCAAAAACCGGCAAAACGTTCTGTCACTTCGTAGCGTGTTTCCGCTGGTTTGCTTTGCGGATGTCCCTTGCGAATCGCCATCTTGTCGCGCTGGTAAGGATGAGGGCCAATAGGCAAGTTAACTACATCGCGGTCAAATCCAATCTGTCCCAGCGTCAGCGCAAAGTATTCCTTGTGAACTTGACGCTGCTCGAATTGAGCCGACAGTTCTAAGTGCACTGAGTTGCTCTTGGCGACCAGAATCACGCCGCTGGTATCGCGATCTAAACGATGCACGATGCCTGGCCGAGTAACTCCTCCCAAGTCGCTTAGCTGTTGGAAACGAAAGCACAGCGCGCTGGCCAGCGTGCCTTTCCAGTTGCCTTTGGCGGGATGCACGACCATACCCGCTGGTTTGTCCACGGCGATTAGCGCATCGTCTTCAAACAGAATGTTCAGCGGTATATCTTCGGGCTGCGGGCCATCCACAGGGGGCGGAGGCAGACGAACGAGCAGCTGTTGGCCGGCGCGAACTTTGAAACTGGGCTTAACGACGACGCCGTCCACGGTTGCTGCTTGGTCCTGCACGACACGGCGCAAGAACACACGGCTGTATTCATCCAGTCGCGAAGCCAGCACTGCGTCGATGCGCTGACCTTGTTCGCCGGCTTCAATCGTATGCTGGTAGAGACGCTCGGATGCGGGCTCTGTCAAGCGACGTTCCTAAGAATCATCGGAGCCAGAAGGGGCTGTCTCCGTGCCATCGCCTCCGGCATCATCTTCTTTGGCCGGATCTTCCTTACTTGGATCACTTCCCGCAGAGGGTTGCAGATCGAGTGTCCCGCCTGGGTCAGCGGGAGCCGACTCATTTGGGCTCGGTGCGCCGGGGGCTTCAGGCATGTTGGCCGGGTCGGGCAAATCGATTGGGCCAGACGTTGCTGGTGGCTGAGCGCCGCCAGAAAGATCGGGCAGCGGAATAGAGCTTGGATCAATCCCGCTGTTGGTGCTGATCTCGGCGTCCGAAGTGCCAGTGGCTCCAGTCGATGAACTAGAACCAGTCGGACCGAACTGAAGACCGCTTTCCTCTAAAGTCGGCGGTAGCGACAAGTTGCCGGGCAATTCGATGGCCGAATCGGGTTTCGGATCCAGCTTACTAAACCAAGTGTAGAATTCCTTACCGGTTGGACTCGTCAGGAATGCCAACCGCTCATTGACGGCGCTGACTTGCCCCGGCGGTGCGGACGTGCCGGTGTATTGTTCGTAATAGCTGGCGGCTTCATCCAAGTTGCCTAACGTCTCGTGGGCATGAGCCAGACCCAAGAGAGCCTTGGCCCGCAGTTCTTCAACGGTGGCTTGACTCTCCACTTGCTCAAAAGCGTCAATGGCTTTGCCGAGTAGTTCTTCGCCTTCCGAGCGGTTGCGATAAATGGCTTGAATGCCTTGCTCTAGAAAACTGTCGCCCGCTGTCTGCCTTGCCCAACCGGCCGCTTGGCTATCGGGAAACCCGTCCGCCAAATCCAAAAAAGCGTCGGCGTCACCGCCTGACAGATTGAAATAGTACTCCGTCCACGCCAGAGCTTCCTTCTTCTTGGCGCTCGACGAGTACAATCCCCAGCCGACGGAACCAACGATCAGGATGGCTACGCCTGCCAACAAAAGTGGCAACATAGATTGGACGGACTGGATGCCTTCGCCCAAGCGATCCGCCAGTTCGTTCCGTTCCAGTTGATGCCGCCGCTCGTTTTTCATTGCCGACCTTTGCGCCAGGGACTGCCAAAACGGAAAGTATAGATTTCTGCCGCCATTTGCTCAATATCGTTGGGCCTTGGCGTTGGGCTGCCCGATTTGGCACGGAACACTTTGAACGTTGCAGTTGGCCAATATTGTCCGCTAACCGACGATCTGGCGACTTGAAGTTGGTCTGGTTACCACTGGAGTTGAGTTGCTAGCTGCCAGCTGTCATCGAAAAAGCCAGCCTGCACCACGCGCCCAGGGCTTTCTTCGGATCTCGGGGTGTCCAGGGACAAGACGGCCCAGTCGGGTAGGTGCGGGTTTTGGAGCGAATTCGTGCGGTCGTGAGCCGAGCGAAACGTCGGGCCCGAGTTCAGAACCACGTACTTGTCTGGGGCCAGAGGGTTGGGAAAGACCAAGACCGGGACGTGAGCTGCCGCCGCGAACTGCTGCTGACCAACAGTCAGCGATTTCGCAGTCCATTTCAGCGGCAAGGAATTGGGGCCGGATTGGGCTAACAATCGAGCGATCATGGGATTGCTCGTTGGAGTACCCCACAGGATCAGGTGGTGATTGCCCAATTCGGCGGTTGGCAGCTGGTCGCTGGTGGCTTCGCGAAGAGTCCCGCGAAAGACCGATTGCCAACGCTCGCGGAAGGTGTCCAGCTCGCACTGAACCCACTGATCGACGGGATCGTCGGTGGCGGTCGTGTCGGGTGGAATGACCACGAAGCTATCTAGGAAGGCGTCGTCGATGGGGCCACTTAAGCCTGGTCGTTTTCGCAGCGGCCTGAACTCTGGCACCGGATCCCAACCGCCCTGCCCCGCCTGGAACCGATTCAGGGACTGAGAGCGCAGGGACAAAATCTGCCCATCCAGGGAGACTGCTGTTTGCGGTGCTCCGGCAAGGGTGCTGTCGATGACCAGCCGGCGCACATTGCGAGTCGTGATGGCCCAGCTTGCCTTGGCATTCTGGTTGTCCGATCGTGCAGCCCGCACCCTGGTATCGGCGTAGGGTTCGACGAAACCATCGACGTGCAGCCAACGCCGAGAACTGTACCGCAAGTGGTGCGTGTGCAATTCCAGCGAGTCGGGCGCCGTCGGCCGGCCTTGCTCAGCGGCTGCGGCCATTTTTGTCAGAATCTGTTTCAGGGTGTCCGGGTGATACTTATGGCCCATACCCGGTCCGATCAGGTGCGTCAGGGTTCGGCCCTCCGCGACGAATGCTTCCTCCATCACGCGCGCCGCCTGAATCTGTTTGTCGTTCTCTCCGCTGTAGGCCACTACGGGCAGATTAAACAGATTGCGCGTGTAGCCCGGGACGTCATAAACGCGCCATAGAAGCTGCTCATACATCACCGGAAACTGATCTGGCTTGAGTCGTTGGTATCTCGCCGTTTCCGCGAAACCAGCTCCGGGGCTGGCGGCTACAAAGCGGTCGGTATAGTGGGCTGCCAAGTGCCAAACTCCTGCGCCACCCATCGAAAAACCCATCAACACGATGCGTTGGGGATCGACTGGATAGTGCTCGCAGACAAAGTCGATCGCCTCCAGTACGTCGGTCTCTCCAGCCGACTTGTAGCCAATGCACTGCCTGCCGAAGGGATGCACGACGATGGCGCCAGGTGGCGTGATCTGTCCCTGCTTGTCCAGCCGGTCGCAAATGAAATGCAAATCGGTGACTTTGTCCCCACGACCATGCAGCCAAACATACAAAGGAACCGGCTGTTGGCTATCGGCAACGTTCTCCGGGATCACCAATCCGATGGGCTGCGGCGCTCCGTCAACGCGGGAAAAGAATCCGCGAACCTGCAATCCACTCAACTGCTGCCAACTTGGTTTGGTGGTGCTTCCTGTTTTGCCGTCCGTTGATTTACCCGATGGCGTGTCTAGTTCTTTCAAGCGTTGATCCGCTAACCGCAGCAGGCGATCGACTTTGCCGAAGTCCTTGTCACGGTAGAATTCACGAAACTCGATGGCAAATTGGCATGCTTTCGTCAGGATGGCCACATCGGCTTGGTGCTCTTGTGGAAGTTGCTGAATGCGTTTGGTGAGGTCGGCCAAGTGCGTCTGCCAGGCCATTCGTTGGGCCACCGGGATTTCCCGACCCTGTGGTGGCAGGCGTCTCTGCAGCGTCGAGCAATTGTTTGACGTTGTCGATAGCGGGGTTCGAGGTTCTTGAGCGACAATCGAAGTCCACATCAGAGCATTGGCTGCGAGGAAGCAAAAGCGCGCAAAAGATTTCCGGCCGCCGAAGGTTCGCAGGCTGCTTGCCACTGGGGATTGGCGAAATGCGTTAAGCTGGTACATGGGGAGATCACTTTCTTGCGGACCGCATTTCCGCCGAACGATGGTCACAGATCATGAACACTTTGCCGCCAATCGACCCTCTCCAGTTGGGAGAGCGCATTACCTGTTTGCCGATCGTCCACGGCAGCGGTAACTGCGCGTTGGCGGTGCGCAGGTGGTTGTTGGAACACACGTGCGATTGTTTGGCAGTGGGACTGCCGGAATCATTTCGCAGTAGTGTAATCGATGCGGTCCAGCGACTGCCGACACCGTCGATGGTTTTGCAGGCCTGCCAGCAGAACTTTGGTTCTGGCTGGTCGCCTGGCGAAGAAGTGGACGAGGACGAGGAAGACGAAGGCGCCGACGCGTGGAGTTACGTGCCGGTCGACCCCTGCCAGCCAACGATCATGGCCATCCGCATCGCTTTAGGCGAACACTGGCCTATCGAGTTCTGCGATTTGGAAACAAATGCTTTTCAGCCGCAGGCAGCAGTGATGCCCGACCCTTACGCGCTGAGCCGAGTTTCGCTGGCAAAGTTTGCGGCGGCGGTCTTGCCCAGTATCTTGCGGCCTTACCAAGATCAGGCGCAGCAGCGGCTGCAACACATGGCTTGGAAGCTGCGCCAGTTAGAATCTCGCTACACCGACATCGTGTGCGTATGCTCGGTCTTGGAATGGCCTTGGCTGCGCGACGCGTATCAGTCGTTGCCCGAGGAACCGCCGCTGCACGATTCGGTCAATCCGCCGACAACCTATGCCGTGCATCCCAACTCGCTGATCTTCTTGTTTGGTGAGTTGCCATTCTTGACGGGCTTGTACGAGACAGCTCGCGCGCAATTGGACGATGACGAGAATCTGGCCATTGACGGCGTCAAGCAGTTGCTGATGTCGGCGCGCAGTAGTTACCGGCAAGACTTGGGAAAACGAGCTCGTAAGATTCCGCCTTTGATGCTCTCCCAGTGTCTGAAGTACATTCGCAATCAGACGTTGTTAGAGCACCGTATGACGCCGGACATGTACACCATGGCGGTGTCGGCTCAGCAAATCTTGGGCGACCAATATGCGATTCATTTGATTGAGACTGCCCGCGACTATCCATTTCAAGAAGACACGGATTGGCCGGAGATCAGGTTGGGCATCGATCAAGCTCGTTTGCCAGATGGACAGACGGTCAGTGTGGTCAGTCGACTGCCAGGGCAACCCATGGCCTGGCGCCCGTTGGAGTTGACTCGCAAACCGGTGCGCGAGGAAAGGGATCGCTGGAAGACGCAGTGGAATCCGTATTCTCAATGCTCATGGCCCCCCGAAGACGATTTGATCGAGAGTTTTCGGACTCGCGTGGTGGATCGTGCCAAGGCACTGATCGGCGCCGATCTGGCTCGAAGTGAGAAATTCTCCACCAGCATCATGGATGGGATCGACATTCGAGAAACGTTGCGGCATTGGTATGACGAAGATATCTACGTCAAAGTGATGCCGCCCAGTGTGGGGAACCTTGACTGCTGTGTCATGTTGTTCGACGTTCCTGCGGATCCTCGCGACTATCCCTGGCGAACAAC
>JANQOL010000720.1 GCA_028289675.1 Pirellulaceae bacterium | reverse complement strand
CAACGGCGAGCAAAGTGCCATCCTTCCCACCTGGCGTGCAGATCAATCGGTTACCGTCGACGAGCGGAGATTCGCTGTATCTCCAGCCCGACATCATTTTACCGCCGAAATCTGTCACAAGATTTACCGACCAAGTCCGCTCGCCGTTCCTCGCGTCGAGACAGACGAGATCGGCGTGCTGGCTCAAGGCAAAGACCTGGCCAGCGTCCACAGTCGGCGTGCTGCGCGGTCCAGGGTAATTGCGGTGGCCTCCAGCGTCGCCAATTCTCGTTTTCCAGATGAGTGTACCGTCCGATTCATCAAGGGCAAACGCATAGCTTCCATCACCGAGGTCGCCGAGCGTAAATATTCTTCCCTCGACGACGGCGAGGCTAGAAAAGCCTCCACCGACTCCTGTCGCTTTCCAAGCCAGGGGCGGTCCCTCGTCAGGCCATCGCTCGAGCAGGCCGATTTCTTGTGATCTTGCGTCGCGATTTGGACCGCGCCACTGCGACCAGTCCCCGGAATGGACGCTTGTCGCCAGGGCAAGAACCAATAGTGGTGAGAGTGAATGCATTGAGACTAGGCGCAATTCCATGTGAAGTCCTTCCAGATGCGTAGTTTCCACTTTTTCACGGGGCAAGCTGTATCAGAGCGTGGAACAAGGCAAAAAATTCACTGTTCTCAAAGCATACAGGTCCAGGCAGTATGCCACACCTTTTTCCCAATGTTTACACAAGAATCTCCTTAACGATATGTCCGTGCAAGTCAGTCAGGCGGAATTCGCGCCCTTCGTAGCGGTAGATTAGGCGCTCATGGTCGAGACCGAGAAGGTGAAGCACTGTTGCATTCAGATTATGCACATGTACTCCGTTCTCAACGATGTCCATTCCCAACTCGTCCGACTTTCAACGGTTGACACCACTTTTGACACCGCCCCCGGCCGGCCACATGGTGAAGGCGTCTTTGTGATGATCCCGGCCAGGACATTTTTTGTTGTTCGCGTTCCACCAATCGCCGAGCAAGAAGGCAGTTGTTGGCAAAAGATGCCGTGCTACTTCTCACGGCTGTTTATTAGATTGCTAGTTCAGCGTCCAGCTGTTCGCGGTGACCTTCAAATCCGTGGCACCTTTGTGCTGGTCGTAGATGCGATGCATCTCCTCGATGGAATCAAACCATCCGACGATGAAAGCAGCGCTGAATCTTTCACCCACACGAACAGGGCGGCCACCGAACTCTTCGATAAGACAAATAGAACCGGGCCGACGGTTGCACCACCCTTCATGCACAACGGCGGGATCTAGCGTCATGCCGGCGAGCCAGGGGCCGGGCTTGCCGGTCTTAGGATTCTTGACGCGATAGGCACGGATGAATCGCTTGGCCACGCCGTCACGATCGCGGCGGAAATTAAATTTCTCGTCGGGTGCAAATGGCGTCGCGAACTCGCTGATCGGGATGCGTTTGCCGCCGTCGATGTAGCTGAGATAGATCTCACTGGCCTTGTCGATATTTTGCTTCTTGATGTGGCCCGGCATGTCGAGGCGCAGAAACATCGCTTCGCTCGAATTGACACTGGTGATGCGATCGGAGGAGATGAAGTATCGCTTGCCTCTGGGAAATATGAGCGTCTGTTCCCACAAGGATCCTGTGCGTTTTCCGGGAGCGGCGATAGTGTAGTTGTACTTCATGAACACGGCCGTAAAATCGTGAGCTTTAACAACATTCGGATCCAGTTTTTTTGCTTGTGTACAAATCTGCGGGCCTTCGATCGATCGCTTGGCGCGCTTTCCGTGTACCAGCGTGTTGTAACGATAGGCCAGATCCCCGTTCAGCTTGTCCCTGTAGGCATCGTCCGCACCCGGTTCCATGATCCAGTCGATGATGTCCAGGCCAAAACCCAAATCGCGGGACCCGGTTGCCTTGTCCAGCAAAGACCCGCTCTTCACACCCGAAACATAGCCCTTGCGCACGAACGACGCATCAAGCTGTGGCGTCTGCAACGAGACGTGACTCGAGTGAGTCGCGATCGAATGAGAAACGGGCGCCTCGCAATCAGAGAAACCGAGCAGCAAAACAATGGCTAAACTCGTCATGATTGTTCCTCATACAGGGGCATACTAGATATGCTCTTTGGCGATCTATTTCTTATTAGCTCTCGAGTGTTACCGGCCAGTGACATGCCCCCGATGATGGTAACAGTCCTTACCTGGTAGTTTCACGCTCTAGGTACGCTGCCGTTGGGAGCAGCTGGAGCGTAGCAGAAGCTGTCAAACACGGGGCGATTGCTTCCGGGGTCGGGGGACGATAACCCAGCAAACTGTGTGGCCTCACCGTGTCGTATTCCCTCCGCCAACCCGACAAGAGACACAAACGCCATTGCCTCAAGCCAAAAATACTCTTGAGATAATCGCCGTGGATATCATGAAATCGAGTGTTAGGCCCCGATGCCGAACGTCACCACTTGCAATTGCAGTTCGAAATCGCTGGTTGCGGATTTCCGAGCGTAGTTCGACGCTGCTGCCGCGACGAATTTGGGTTACTCGCATTAGCTCAATCCGGTGAGCTCTTGAGCAGTTGAGTTCTCACTCGATTCGTCGTGGGCTCCATACCAGCCCAAAGTGGTCGCATGCAGCCGGCTGACATGGCTGTCCTTGGGAGCGAAATAGTGGCCTCGGTGCCGCACGCGACCATGCAGTCCGCCGATAGCCAGGATGGGCAAGTCATCGCTGGAGTGCTCGTGTCCATCCTTTAAGCTCGATCCAAAGAAGACTAGGCTGTGATCCAACAATGTCCCATCGCCTTCGTCGATCTCACTGAAGCGATGAATCAATCCTGCGGCAAGCTGGGCATGCCACTCGTTAATGCGCACATACTGCTTAATTTTTTCTTCCTGGTAGCCATGGTGTGAGCAGCCTTCGTGGAACGGCTCGCGGACGCCATCCAGAAAACTGAAGTCGGCGTTGCACTGCGACGCACCGAACATGAAGCTCGATACGCGCGTCGTGTCGGTCCACATGGCCAACATTAGCAGATCGA
>JANQOL010000710.1 GCA_028289675.1 Pirellulaceae bacterium | reverse complement strand
CGGCACGTTGTACTGTTCTGTATTATTCTTTGCCGATGATGGCACCTACCTGGGAAAGCATCGCAAGTTGATGCCGACAGCGGCCGAACGCGTGGTCTGGGGCTGTGGCGATGGATCAACGCTGCCCGTCTTCGACACTCCTCTGGGAAAACTCGGCGCGGTCATCTGCTGGGAAAACTATATGCCGCTGTTGCGCATGTCGATGTACGCGCAAGGCATTCAGCTGTATTGTGCTCCCACCGCCGATAGCCGCGACACCTGGTCGGCCAGCATGCGGCATATCGCGTTGGAAGGTCGTTGCTTCGTTCTGTCTGCTTGCCAATACATTCGGCTGGCGGATTTCCCGTCCGACTTCGCCTCTTCGTTGGGGAGCAACCCTGAGACGGTTCTCTCACGCGGCGGCAGTTGCATTGTGTCGCCGTTGGGTGAGTTGCTGGCTGGTCCCAATTTCCACGGCGAAATGATCCTGACCGCCGAGTTGGATCTGGCCGAGATTCCCCGCGCCAAGTACGACTTTGACGTGGTGGGCCATTACGCCCGCAGTGATGTTTTCCACTTGCAGGTGAATCGCGCCGCGCAGCCCGCGGTCACGTTTGTTGATGGCGCGCCGACGGAAAGCAACGACTAGCTCGTGTTTTCTCAGGGCAGAGGCAGACATCGAATGCCCCACACTTGGCGGGATGGTGGCAATTCGTTAGCTGGCGTGGTATGGATATCATCTTCCCCCGATACCAGCCTCGATCCTTCCTCAAGGAGCGTATGGAATGAGCCGTATTCAACTCGCGATGTTGCTCGCCTGCCTGATGGTGGCACCCGCGCAAGCCGACGTGAAACTGACGGGCCTGTTCAGCGACCACATGGTGCTGCAACAAGAAAAGCCCATTCGGGTCTTTGGCTCGGCAACTCCTGGAGAGAACGTCACGGTGGAATTGGCCGGGCAATCTGCCAGCGCCAAAGCCGACGCGGACGGCAACTTTCGCGTGGAACTGCCGGCGATGAAGGCCGACGGCAAAGCACATACGCTGGTGGTGAAAGGAAAGAACACCATCACCCTGAAGGACGTGTTGCTGGGTGAAGTCTGGATCTGCTCGGGCCAGTCGAACATGGAATGGAGTGTACGGGGCGCACTGAATCCCAACGAAGAGACCGCGGCCGCCAATCATCCTCAGATTCGTCTATTCAATGTTCCTGGTCATGTGGCGGGTCCGGTTCCCACTCGTGACCCGCGCGGGAAGTGGCAGCTTTGCACGCCGGGATCGGTCGGAGGTTTCTCCGCGGTTGGCTACTACTTTGGGCGCGCCTTGCACCAGAAGCTGAATGTGCCGATTGGCTTGGTCGGCACCAACTGGGGCGGTACGCGAATTGAGCCCTGGACGCCGCCGGTCGGGTTCCGCCAGGTTGCGGAATTGAAAGACTACCTGGAAAGCATCGACGCGTCCGATGCCTCCACGGCCACGGGCAAAGCCAATATCGAGAAATACCTGGCGAACGTCGAACAATGGCTGGCCAAAGCCAAGCAAGACTTGCAGGCCGGCAAGCACGTCGGCAACCCGCCGCAATTGAAAGTCTCGCCCAAAGGCGGCGCGGTCCAGATTTACAATGGGATGGTCCACGCGTTGACGCCGCTGAGCGTCCGCGGCGCCATCTGGTATCAGGGCGAATCCAACGCTGGCAACGGACTCCGATACGAACACTTGAAAGAAGCATTGGTCAAAGGTTGGCGGAATGTGTTCGAGAACGATGACCTTTCTTTCTATTGGGTCCAACTTGCCAACTTCCAGAATCCCAGCGACAACCCGGCTGGCGGCGGTTGGGGACCGGTTCGCGAAGGACAGCGCCGCGCGCTGCGAATCCCCAAGACGGGCATGGCCGTGATTATCGATATCGGCGAGGCCCGCGACATTCATCCCAAGAACAAACAAGACGTTGGAGCGCGCCTGGCACTGTGGGCGTTGGCCAAGGATTATGGCCAAGACATTGTCTTCTCCGGACCGCTCTACAAAAGCATGAAGATCGAAGGCGACAAGATCCGCGTCTCGTTTGACCACGTTGGCGGCGGATTGATCACTGGTAAGAAGGATGGCCTCAAGCCCACACAAGAGGTGAGCGAGGAACTAACCCAGTTCGCCATCCAAGCCAGCGATGGCAAGTGGCATTGGGCCAAGGCCAAGATTGAAGGCGAAACAGTCGTCGTCTGGGCCGAAGGCGTGAAGGAGCCCAAGCACGTGCGATTTGGCTACCAATCCAATCCCGTGGGCATCAATCTGTACAACAAAGCTGGCTTGCCCGCTTCTCCGTTTACAACCGACTAGGCGCAAGGTTCATCGCCACGGCAAACTTCGTTTCACGACAAGAGGATAGATTCATGCGTTCCCTAGTCTGTTTGCTGGCCTTGACGGCAATGTCCGCGCAAGGCATCGCTGGCCAGATCAGCACGGTTGCCGGAACGGGCAACAAGGTGCTGGGCAAGTTCACGGGCGGCATGCACGAAGTAAACATCGGGCAGCCGTTTGGCGTCGAAATCGGACCCAACGGATCACTGTATGTAACCGAGGTCGAGAACCATCGCGTGTTGCGGGTGAACCTGGAATCGGGCCAGGTAGACACGGTGGCAGGCAATGGAAAGAAGGGTTACGCCGGCGACGGCGGCCCGGCCACCGCGGCCATGATGAACGAACCGTACGAAGTCCGTTTCGATCTGGCGGGCAACATGTACGTGGTGGAGATGCGGGGCGCGGTCATCCGCAAGATTGAAGCCAAGACCGGCAACATCACCACCATTGCCGGCACGGGCAAACCTGGCTACGGCGGCGACGGAGGTCCGTCT
>JANQOL010000708.1 GCA_028289675.1 Pirellulaceae bacterium | reverse complement strand
CAGAATTGGCTAACGAGGTCGAAGGTTGGATTGCCGGGAAACGCGAAAAGGAAGCTCGCTACGATGTTATGCGGATGTCGGCCAGCGATTTACGCTCGCGTCTATGTGTGCAAATCCGACAGTTAGCCAGCAGTGCCCAGTTCATGGTCGAATTGCCGCCCATCCAAGGACTCTTGGAAAGCGTGGGCAAGGATGCCGACGAATTCGCTACGTGGCGCGAACGCTTGACCACCATCCTGTTGGCCGTCGCCCGTTCCAAGCCCAACGTCTCTGGGCTGAGCTATAGCCAATATGAAGACGATCGCATCTTGGAACTGGCACGCATTGAACGCAGCTTGCACGATATCTCCAACATTCGCAGTTTGCCGCAAAGTCGATTGCGTAAGGGCGTCGCCAATACGTTTCACAAGATCGTCATGCAGCAGTTTCCTGGCGAGGGAGAAATCGACTTCGATTGCACAACCGCCGGCAGCGTGCGAATTGTCTGCGGGGTTCCAGTATTCGACGCTCAAACGGAAGAACCTTTCGGATTAGTCTGCGCGGAAGCGGAAATCGGTAATCTGGTGCGTCCAGAATTAGAGCTAATCAACACCGAACAAACCGTCTACTTGGTAGACATGCAGGACGGCATCCTCTACGCGCACCACGCTGGCGCAGGCAAAAAGGGCTTGCCGGCCAATGAGGTCATTGATTCCTGGGACGACATTGCCAGCTCCCTGCGCGACGAAGATGAGTATTTGGATCCCAATCGCGAAATCTACGCAACACAACTTTCGTTGCCCAACCGTCGGGGCGGAATCCGCATTGTGTTTCAGGCCAAGCATTAGTGGAAAACGGCTCCTAGAGGGAGCCACCAACGCCAAAGCGTGCACGATGCGACTGGGGGTGCGCCTCGACACAAACAACGCTGGGCGACTACGGCATTTGCTAGCAACCAACAATCCCCGCGGTTCCGAGGGTTCCAAGCGATAGCCGCGAGCCCGCCAATTCTCAACGGACGAACCGACGAATCAGCTGACGTAGCAACACTTGGTAGCTTTCGTTATAGTGCCGATCACACGCGATTCGACGGGAAACAAGGATGTTTTCAGCGCAGCGGAATTTTCTCGGCAATCACTAAGGACGGTGAAGCGGATGAAATGCGTCATACTTGCCGGTGGTCTGGGGACTCGGCTATCTGAAGAGACCCATCTACGCCCCAAGCCGATGGTCCACATCGGCGAACATCCGATCCTGTGGCACATCATGAAGTCGTACTCCGCGCATGGAGTGCATGATTTCGTGATCTGCCTGGGATACAAGGGCTACATGATCAAGGAGTACTTTGCCAACTACTGTCTCCACTCCTCTGACGTGACCTTTGATTTGTCCACTGGCAAAATGCAGATCCGAGAGCGGAACACCGAACCTTGGCGGGTCACGCTGGTGGACACAGGGGAAAAGACCATGACTGGCGGACGCCTGCGGGAAGTCGCCGAGTACATTGATGATGATTTTTGCATGACCTATGGCGACGGCGTGGCCGACGTAGATATCGGCGCGACCATCGATTTTCATCGCCAGTCAGGCAAACTGGCAACGGTAACCGCAGTTCAACCTCCCGGCCGTTTCGGTGGACTTCAATTGTCCGGTGATCAGGTGCACAGCTTCGTTGAAAAACCAGCGGGCGATGGTGGGTGGATCAACGGTGGATTCTTCGTCCTATCACCGCGTGTACTCGATTACATCGCTGGTCCCGAAACCGTGTTTGAACAGGCGCCGCTACGTGACTTGGCGCGGGACGGGCAACTGGTGGCTCGCAAGCACGATGGATTTTGGCAACCCATGGATACACTGCGGGAAAAGCAACTGCTGGAACAACTATGGCAGTCCGGTGAGGCGCCGTGGAACGTTTGGGAAAACCCCGGCGTGATTCATCGTATCGGCCCGGCCGAGGTCCGTAGAGCTGCCTAGCTGGAATGGGCGGCACCAATTGAACTGTTTTCGAGGCGGCGGAGATCGTCGCAGCAGACGAAGGGGAGCGAACATGGAGGTCGCAACTGCCTACCAAGGCAGATCAGCATTGGTTACCGGTTCCACCGGTTTCAAAGGCACCTGGTTGTGCGCGTGGCTGGAACAATTGGGAGCCCAAGTCACTGGGTTGGCTCTGTCTCCAACAGCTAACATGCGCAGCGGCTGGCCGGGCATCGAACAACGGTTTCCGTGGCACTGCGTCGACATTCGCGAATTGCAAGCGGTGCAAGATGCCGCCGCCAAGACGCAGCCCGAGATCATCTTCCATATGGCGGCTCAGCCTTTGGTGCGAGAATCCTATCGCACCCCCGTCGAGACCTTGGCGGCCAATGTGATGGGCACCGCGCACGTGTTGGAAGCCGCTCGCCGTCTAGACAGTGTGCGTGCCGTGGTGGTCATTAGCAGCGACAAATGCTACGCCAACCGCGAATGGCAGTGGGGCTATCGTGAATCGGAGGCCATGGGCGGCGACGATCCGTATAGCGCTAGCAAGGGTTGCACCGAATTGGTGACCGCTTGTTATCGCAATTCGTTCTCCAGTTCCAGCAGCAACGACTGCGCGACTCCTTGGCTGGTCGCTTCCGGCCGGGCCGGCAACGTGATTGGCGGCGGTGATTGGGCCGCCGACCGGTTGATCCCCGATATCATTCGCAGCGCCATCGACAATCAACCAATCGAACTGCGCTATCCTCAAGCGGTCCGTCCCTGGCAACACGTGCTGGAACCCTTGTCCGGGTACTTGCTGCTGGGTGCTCAGCTGTTGAACCAGCAAGCGTCCGCCGCTCAAGGCTGGAACTTCGGCCCACACACCGATCGATCCATGACGGTTCGTGAAATCGCTGATGCAGTCGTCCGCGTCCTGGGCTCGGGCAGCGTAGTCGAACGGCCACCTGCCGTTCAGCTCAAGGAGGCCACGCTACTGAAGCTGGATTCTTCGCTGTCGCATAACTTGCTGGGCTGGCGCGCTCTGTTGAGCGACCAACAGCGCATCCAGTGGACCGCCGACTGGTATCGCGCTTGGCAAGCAGACGCAAACAGTGTTTGGGACAAAACGCAAACTCAGATAACAGCTTACCAAGACCGCATCCGGCAGCACGATACCATGTCCGCGGCTTGGTACGGCACTGCATCCGTCCTCGACGTGTCGCACAGTTCGCAGTCAGTATCCTCAGCAGATTCCCCGTCAATGGCACCTCGCGCCGCCTAGTTGGCGTCTGTTGTTACCTGAGACCCACATCATTCCATCTTCCCGCAAGTGGACCCGCTCATGGATCAGTCGTCAAACTCCACGCCAGCCGATGAGGCCGCACAACTGCGAGCTCAAATCTTGGAACTCACGGCGCGCTACCAGCGAACCAACTGGCGCTCCAGCGAATTCGTGCCGGGTAACACACCCATCCCGGTGTCTGGCAAGGTCTTCGACGAAGCCGAGCTGGTCAACTTGGTCGACAGCTCGTTGGACTTCTGGCTGACTGCAGGGCGTTTCTCCGATGAATTTGAAAAGCGGTTCGCCAAGTACTTGGGCGTGCGATATTCACTGATTACCAACAGTGGCTCCAGTTCCAACCTACTGGCGCTGACCGCACTGACCTCTCCGCTGCTAGGCGAGCGTCGTCTTCAGGCGGGCGACGAAGTCATTACCGCGGCAGTCGGCTTTCCCACGACCGTGAATCCGATTCTGCAGAACGGAATGACCCCCGTGTTCATCGACGTGACCACGCCGACCTACAACATCAACGTCGAACTATTGGAAGAGGCCCTGACCGAGCGGACGCGTGCGATCTCTATCGCGCATACGCTGGGCAATCCCTTTGATCTGGACGCGGTGATGGACGTCGCCAAACGCCACCAGCTGTACGTGCTCGAAGACACATGCGACGCCGTGGGTTCGACCTACCACGATCAGCTGGTAGGCACGTTCGGCCACATCAGCACCGCCAGTTTCTATCCGGCCCACCATATCACCATGGGCGAGGGTGGAGCCGTCATGACAGACCGCCCATTGCTCAAAAAATCGCTGGAGTCTTTTCGAGACTGGGGACGCGACTGTTGGTGTCCCCCGGGCAAGGATAACACTTGCGGGAAACGCTTCTGCCAACAACATGGGGCATTGCCAGAAGCTTACGACCACAAATACGTGTACAGCCATATCGGCTACAACTTGAAAGCCACAGATATGCAAGCTGCTGTAGGCCTCAAGCAATTGGATAAGCTCGAATCGTTCAATGCCCTCCGCCGCCGCAACTTTGACATCCTGTGGAATCGCCTGAGTTCTTTTCAAGACGAGGTCTTGTTGCCGCAAGCGACAAAAAACGCCGATCCGGCCTGGTTCGGATTTCCCATTACCTTGCGCGCCGATCGTCCCAGTCAGCGCAGCGAGGTTATTGAAACGCTGACTGAGCGCAAGATCGGAACTCGGCAATTGTTCGGCGGCAACCTGCTACGGCAGCCGGCCTATCGTTCCATTCCGCATCGCGTCGTTGGCGATTTGAACACCGCCAACCTGATTACCGAACGCACGTTTTGGGTGGGTGTGTACCCCGGCCTCACTGAAGAGATGATGCACTATATCGCGGACAGTGTGATCCAGGCCGTGCAACACAGCTTGAGCAAGAATTCGAACGCAACGCGGTCCCGCGCAGCTTAGCAACCATGGCGAACCCAACATGCTAGACGGTTCCATTCTCATTGCAGGCAGTAGCGGTTTCCTGGGATCCAGCTTGTCCGATTTTTTTCGGCAACACGGACTGCCAGTAGTTGATGGCGTGCGCCTGCACCGCCTGCAGCGTTTGCCAGCGGGAGCACCACCGGCCATAGCCGTCGACGGTTCTGTGCCACAGCTGACCGCGGATTTACAACAGCATCGCGTCACCGCGATCATCAACTGCATCACCGACTACGGAAAATCCGGCTCGGCCCCGGTGATCGAATCCAACCTGCTGCTGCCGGTGCGTTTACTGGACGCTTGTGCGTCCAGTGAAGTCGCCACGTTCATCAACTGCAACACTTCCTTGCCCAGCCGAGTTAACGACTACGCCCTAGCCAAGCAGCAATTCAGCGGGTGGCTGCAACGGCAAGCCGCCGTACCGCGCGTCATCGATGTGCAACTGGAGTACTTCTACGGCGAACTCGAGCCATCAAGCCGGTTGGTGCGCCGCATGATCGACGTTTCGTTGGATCCCAGCGAGCAGATGCCTTTGAGCCCTGGCGAGCAGGAGCGAGATTTTGTTCACGTGCTGGACGTTTGTAGCGCGATGCAAACACTGCTGACCGATCCGAAAGTGCCGGACGGCTACCACCGACCGGCGATGGGCAGCGGACGGGCTATTTCGTTGAAACAACTGGGAAGCAAAATCCAGGAGCTGTGTCCCGGGCCATGTGGACAGTTGCAGTACGGTGCCGTGGACTACCGGCCCCGCGAAGTCATGCGTAGTTGTGCTGACCTGAGTTGGATGAACCGCTGGGGTTGGTCGCCGAAAATCAACATCGACGAAGGACTCACTCGCTGCATTCAGCATGTTCAAAGACAAAGGAGCGCGGCATGAATGTGTTGATCACTGGTGGCTGTGGATTCGTCGGATCCAACTTGGCGGCGGAGGCCCTGCGGCGCGGTGCGCAAGTCACCGTCTTGGACAACCTGAGCCGCGTGGGTTCGCGACAGAATCTAGCTTGGCTGCATGGACTGGGCTCGATCGACTTTCGCGAGCTGGATGTTCGCGATGCAGAGTCCGTCCGGCAATTGATCGACAGTCTTCAGCCGGACACGATCTTTCATTTGGCCGGTCAAGTAGCCATGACCACGTCCATTCAGAATCCTCGGCGTGATTTTGAAATCAACACCATGGGCACCATCAACGTATTGGAAGCGGTACGTTTGCATGCGCCCGACACGCTGATGGTCTATTCATCGACCAACAAGGTGTACGGAGATTTGGAGTATCTGACGTATCAGGAAACGGACTCGCGGTGGAACCTGCCCGACTACGCCGCCGGACTGCCTGAAACGATCAAGTTGGATTTCAGCAGCCCCTATGGTTGTTCCAAGGGCGCGGCGGACCAGTACATGCTGGACTACCACCGAGTGTACGGCCTCAACACGGTCGTCTTGCGGCACTCATCCATGTACGGCGGCAGGCAGTACGCCACGTATGACCAAGGCTGGGTGGGCTGGTTTTGTGCCAAGGCCATCGAAGCCGCCGGTGGGCACAGGGATCCATTCACCATCTCTGGTGATGGGAAACAAGTTCGCGATCTACTGCATGCGGACGATCTGGTCGCGCTGTACTACGCGATCTCCGAACAACGGAGCGCTGCAGCCGGTCAAGTATTCAACATTGGCGGCGGCATGAGCAATAGTCTGTCTCTACTGGAATTGATGAGCAAGCTCCAATCGCAGCTGGGAATCCAACTGCATTGGCAACATATCGCCGCGCGGCAAAGTGACCAAAGAGTGTTTGTGGCCGACATAGGCAAAGTCCACGGCTATCTGAATTGGCGTCCCCGAGTCACTGTGGATTCGGGATTGGAACGCATGCTTACCTGGGTATCCAACAATGCAGCCTGATTCCATCGACTTGAGTGTCGTGCTTCCCGCTTATCGCGAAGCCGAAAACCTACGCAATCTGATTCCAGTGCTGCAAACGCAGCTGGATCAATCCAGTCTCAGCTATGAGATTTTGGTCGTCGATACGCCACAGCCCATGGATGAATCGCCGACGATTTGCGAACACTTCGGCGTACGCTACATCGCGCGTACGCCCGGCGACTGCTACGGCGATGCAGTCCGCAGCGGCATTGGCAATTCTCTGGGCAAGTACATCGTCTGTATGGACGCGGACGGCTCCCACAGCCCCGAATTCATTCACCAATTGCTACCGCATGCAGACCAAAATGACGTGGTCATTGCATCTCGATACATCCAAGGCGGCTCCACTGAGAATGGCTTCGTATTGGCGGCCATGAGCCGCATCCTAAACGTAACTTACTCGCTCGTCTTGGGACTGCCGTGTAAAGATGTTTCCAACAGTTTTCGGCTGTACAACGGCCCTTTGGTACGCGGCCTGAAGTTGACCTGTTCCAATTTTGACATCGTCGAAGAGTTGCTCGTGCGGATGCGGGTCGCACGCGGCCAGTTATCGTTCAAGGAAGTGCCATTTCACTTTCAAGCGCGCGAGCATGGTACGACCAAGCGTAAGCTATCCGCGTTCATCGCGACCTATATTGTCACGATGGGTCGTTTATGGCTAGCCGGACGCGCTCAAGCAAAAGCGGATGTCGTCGATACGGCCGCGTCCACCAATTCAGCTGGCGCCAGTTCAAAACCATCTCGGCGACGAGCCGCCTAGGCACATTTGAATAGAGCAAAGTCATGGAAGAAGCTGCCGTTGCACCGACCGCCACATGGCCCAAGATGCCCATCCTGCAGGGAGTCGCTTGGTGCGCACTGCTGCTCTCGTTGGCAGCTCTCGTGGCACACATTTTGGCGCTCCCTGAGCAGACAGTACGCCTCAACTGGTTTCATGGCGACTCGCTGTTTCCCGCTCACCTGGCCTACGATGTGTTGGTCGATGGTGGAGACTACAGCCAATGGCGCAGTCCACCCGCGCCGTTCGTATTCCCCGACTGGCCTATCGTCGGCGGGCTGGTGTGGCTGACGGGCCAACCCATCATCGCCAACCTGGCATTCCTATGCATTAACTACTTGGTGCTGACCTTGGCTGTGCTGGGCTGCAATCGAGTCGTGGGAAGTCCTTACGTCGCGGCGCGCGAAATTTGGCTGCTGCTATCGTTGTCGGCGCTGCTGCTGGCCGCCGCTACCGAACTGTCGTACATGTTCCCGTTCCTCTTCATGCCGGCATTTCACGGAGGCACATGCGCCTGGTGCATGGTGGCCGTCTATTTGATTTTGGTCGCCTACCGCCGTGGCGAAAAACGACCGCGCGCGATGCTCACACCCGTGTGTGGCTTGGGGCTGCTGTCCTACGTGCTGGGTCTTAGTGATCTGCTCACCGTGTTGTACCTGGTCGCTCCTATCACGGCGGCAGTACTGTTGTCTAACTTCGTCACGGGCACGCGGACACTGGCTTGGCGGCAGCAAATGATACCGTTGGCCGTGGCGGCAGGCTGTACGATCTTGGGCGCCAAAACAGCGGACTGGTTCGTCCTACGAGAAAACCCCGGCAATCTTTCCAAGCTGACGCCCGCCAACATCCTGAGCAATGTCACCATTTTCTGCGAAAGTGCGTGGCAGTATGTGATGGATGGCGAATTCGCGCATGTGGCTGGACTCGTGTTGACCATCTTGGGAGTTTTGGTTCTCGCCTATCTGATGGTCGACCGCCGTAGACAATGGACGCCATCCCATGCACTGCAGTTTATGCTAGTCGGTTACGCGATCCTGTCGGTATGGTCCATCGTCGGTGGCATCGTCTTTGGTGGATCAACGGTACTGTGGCTGGCCAATGACTACCACTTCTGCACCCATTACTGGCTGACGGCCCTCTACATGCCGTTTGTGGTGATCCCGTTCGTCGTTACTTGGATGCTCGCCCGTTTCCCCGTTCAACGCGGGCAGCTGGTAACACGGCTGGCCACGATCGCCACAGGCATCTGCGTGATCGGAGTCCTGGTGGGGCAGGTGCAGCGCCCAAAGCAATACGCTGCCTGGGACTATCAACCCAAAGTGGTCCGCCAGATCGATCGTATCGCGCGGCAGTATGATGTTCACACGGGTTTCGTCGACTACTGGGAAGCTCGCGAAATCGGCTTGTTCAGTTCCGAACGCTTGAAAGCTCTGCCAATTACCGCTGACTCGCTGCAGTACTTCTACTGGATGACCAACAAGCAGTGGACTCGCGTGGAAGACTCTGAAGCCACAGACCGTTTGGCCGCGGTCGAATTCGTGGTAACCGGTGGTTTGCGGCAACCGGGCGTCGACCGGCAAGCCGTCTTGCGGATGTTCGGCCAGCCGACGGCTGAAGTCGAATTGGTCAAGGACGACGGATTGCCGGCGTCGATGATGATCTACAAACGCCAACCTGGTCGCGATGGAATCGAAGTCGCCTTGCGGGGCCACATGCCGGCGTTGGTGCGAGGCGGCACCGCGGTCCACATCGCGGCCAACCGCTTTCAATCCCAAGTCGGCAACCTGGACGGAGATACCCGCACGGCCAGTGGAGCCACCGACGTGGCCGGCTATCTTTTGTATGGACCTTACATTCCCCTTCAGGCAGGACGTTACCGCATTGCGGCCAATTCTGCGGCTGCAGACTTGAGCAAAGATGGCTCCACCCACTGGGACTTGGGATTCATCCGGCCCGGTACGGTCGAGTTTCAAAAGCTGGCGGGCAGCGTGCTCACGGATGACGGCTATGAGATCAGCTCAGAGTTTGAAGTACCCGAGGAATTCTCGAACGTGCACATCGAGTTTCGAGTGCACTTTGGCGGCTCAGGACATCTATCGGTGAGCAACATCACTTTCGAGCGGCTGCTACCCGAAGCGGAATTGGCCAACTCTGCGCCGCTTACGCCACCCAACCAGTCCACCCGCGTCGGCAACCTCCCAGCAGGCACCTCTTCACGCTAGCCCGCTGCGCAACACGACATATCCGCGGGCTGGCATCGCGTCGCCCGATCGTCGCGCCCGGTATGGATCTGGTGGCATTCGTTGTATTCTGAGGTGGCTTGCTTCGGTATCTCGTGCCCGCGCTATTCAATCACTCTGACCAGCGATCATGCCCGCCAACTTGACCATGCAATATCGTCGCGCTGAGGCCGCTTTTCGCAGGGCGGCGACGCCGCGGGAGGAATTGGAGTGCCTGCAGCACATGCTGCGCGAATTGCCGAAGCATAAAGGGACGGACAAGTTGCAGGCGGACTTGAAGGCCCGCATTGCCAAGGCCAAGCTGGACTTGCAGCGACCGGTGGCCGCCAAATCGACGAGTAAAATCACCAAACAGGGAGCAGGGCAAGTGCTGTTGGTTGGGGCTCCGAACAGCGGCAAGAGCCAATTGCTGAATGCCTTGACCGGCGCACGTGCCGATGTCGCACCGTATCCGTTTACCACCCGCGATCCAACGCCCGGTATGATGCGATTTGAAGACTGCCCGATCCAGTTGATCGACCTTCCTCCGATCACCGCCGAGTACCTGGAGGCAAACGTCGTTGAATGGGTACGCGGGGCCGATCTGGTGCTATTGGTTGTTGATCTAGACAGCGATCAACTGATCGAAGACACATTGGCAGTCGTGAACCAATTCCAACACAGCAAAACCCGCTTGGCCGTGCAAACCAGGTTGGACGAAGATGATATCGGAGTGAGCCTGACGAAGACACTGCTGGTGATGAACAAATGCGACGCGCGGGATGCAGACGAGCGAATGGCTTTCTTCAATGAACACACCGACCTGCCGTTTGGCCAGCTGCCGGTGAGCGCGTGTGAATCCAGTGGGCTGGATACGCTGCGCAAAAGTGTATTCGACGCGTTGGACATCGTGCGCGTATACACCAAACACCCGCGACAGAAAGAACCGGACATGGACAAGCCCTTGATCGTGCGCGC
>JANQOL010000705.1 GCA_028289675.1 Pirellulaceae bacterium | reverse complement strand
GAGCCTGCGGCTGCTATTGGAGTTGGGCGTCCAACGGCCAGACAGCTGCGCCGCGACATCCATCTTGGAACATGCGGCTTGGCTGCGGCAGTTGCTGGGCGAGCGGGGGCTGAAGGTCCACGCGCCAGCTCGGCGGCATCAGCAAAGTGGCATTACCGGGATCACCTGGCCGGGCGCGGGGCCAGCGGACTACGCAGCCGCCCGCAAATACTTGCTGGAGCAGAATGTGGTGGTTAGCCTGCGCGGTGGCCGCTTGCGAGTCAGTATACACGCGTACAATAATGCGCAAGATCTATTGCGTTTGGTGTCAGCTCTTGACGAATTTCGGGCCCAAGCAGCTTGATCAATCAGTCCAAAGCAACGGAACCAATCCATGGCTCATGAGGCTCGTAGAGCTGTGTACACAGGATCGTTTGATCCAGTCACCTTGGGGCACTTAAACGTTATTCAACGCGCCAGCCGGCTGTTCGATGACCTGGTCATCGGAGTGGGAATCAACGCTGAAAAGAAGTCTCTATTTACACCGAGCGAACGCGCGGATTTGCTCCAGGATGTCGTGGCCGAGTTGCCCAACGTACGCGTGGCACTCTTTTCCGGTTTGGCCGTCGACTTTGTCCGCCAGTGCGAGGCCCGCATCATGGTCCGCGGAGTTCGGCCGCTGACGGATATTGCCGGCGAGTTTACGATGCTGATGGCCAATCGGCAGCTGGATGGTGAAATCGAAACCGTGTTCTTGATGTCCGACGAGGACTACTCGCACGTGTCCAGTTCGTTGATCAAGCAAATCGTGCCGCACAGCAACGATGAGATGTTGACCAAGTTCGTACCTCCTCAAATCATCGATCGGTTGCGGGCTAAAATGGCTGACCACGCATGATAGGCCCTCATGAGCAATGATCCGGCCACGGCCCATTGGTTGGGCCGCTTTCGAGAGTCTCACGCTGCCGGTCAGGCTCGCGATCATGACCCGGCGTTTGGTGCTGTCTTCGAACGAGGACGAGGGTCGCGATTGTGGGACGTGGCAGGCCAGGACTGGATCGACCTGACGTGCGGCTTTTCTGCCAGCAACTTCGGTCACGCTTGCCCACGACTGGTGGACGAGCTTAGCCGTCAGGCGGCAACCCTGGGGCATCTGACTGGAGAGCCCCACGTCGGGCGTATTCGATTGGCCGAACAACTGCTGGCACGTGTTGGCTGGTCGGATGGCGGCAAGGTCATCTTCAACGCCACAGGAGCCCGCGCCATCGAAACCGCTTGGAAAGCAGCGACTGCTTTTCGCCCTGGACGCATTGCTCGATTGTCACCGGGTTTCCACGGTCGGTCCATTGCCACGGCGGCGCTAAGCGATACTGCTCAAAGTCCGCTGTCTGGAGCGATCGAGGGGCAGCTGTGGCACGCGGAATCGGGGGACTACCCCTACTGCGCACGCTGCCCATTGGGTTTGTCGCATCCCGCGTGCCAAATTCAGTGCGTGGACGCTTGGCTGAGTCGCTTGACGGCCGAAGCGGCTGACATTTCTTGTGTCCTGGTCGAACCCGCGCTCGGTGCGCGCGGGTACGTGTTTCCACCCGCAGAGTTTTACAGGCGACTGCGCGAGTGCACACACCGGTTGGGCATTGTGCTGATTGCCGACGAAATACAAACCGGTTGGGGGCGTGCTGGGGGCTGGACGTTGTCGGGCCAACAAGGGTGGGAGCCTGATTTGATTGTGCTGGGAAAGAGCCTGGCCGGAGGACTACTACCGTTGTCGGCAGCGGTCGGTCGCGCCGAGATCCTAGACGCGTTGGCAGCGGGCGTCGAATCGGAGACTTTTGCCGCGACTCCGGCAGCGTGCGCGG
>JANQOL010000671.1 GCA_028289675.1 Pirellulaceae bacterium | reverse complement strand
GCTCGCACTTGCCACCGTGCTGAAACAGGCGATGTCCCGCGCAAAACTTGATGCGACGCATGATGGTCAGACTCATGAGCCAGGCTCCTGATCTTTGGTCAACTTGGGGTTGTTCTGATGACGATCCGCATCGCGCTCGGTCTTCTTGCGCAGGTTGGCTTCGAACGCTTGCTCCAGGTCGACGCCGGTCTGATTGGCCAGGCAAATCAGCACGAATAGCACGTCGGCCAGTTCGTCGGCCAGTTCGGCAGGGGCGTCACCGGGTTTGTAGCTCTGTTCACCGTAGGAGCGGGACAGAATCCGCGCGAGTTCACCCACCTCTTCCACCAGTTGCGCCAGGTTGGTCAACTCCGTAAAGTACCGAACGCCGACGCTTTGGATCCAGCTGTCGACGCGTTGCTGAGCGTCCGCCAATGTGATTGAGTTCACCGCAGTTCTTTCGCTACTTGATCGGTCCCAGGTGGGGCCATTCTCCACGCTTGCTGTCAAATCCGCGCGTCAGAACAGGGTACCGCAAAATCAGAATTGCTCCAGGGCGTGTCGCATCGATGTACGGTGCTTGTGTCACCAGGCACCATGTCCTATCGCTCAGACTGTGACATTGTGCAGACCGTGACATCGTGCAGGTGCGGATTGACCGACCGACCTAATTGTCCGAAGCCGTGATCTCCGGCCGCCGACCGTGCAGAGCGCGTGCGAAGGAAGTCAATTGAACCATGTTGTCGCAGTGCGCGGTGTACTTTAGTCGCGGCCGCAATTCGTCAGTCAGGCCGCGGCCGCCAATCACGACCACCACATGCTCTGGAATGGTACGCATCATCTCTTGGTAGCTATCCACAAAGGCCGACTGATTTTCGATGTGCGAAACGCTCAGCCACAACAGACGGGGACGTTTTTCCAAGACTGCCGCGGTGACTGAAGATAGCGGCACGTTGGTGCCCATGTTTTCAGCCCGCCAGTGCGACTCACGCAGCACCAGCTCGGCCAGCTGGGATGCGAGACAATAGGGATCTCCCGACGGCGTACAACCTAGAGCTAGCGGCGAGCTGGCAGGAACCTCAGGAATCAAGCGGTTCAACTCGTGAATAATCGTGCTGCAAATTTCGCAGCCCCGCCGCTCTTGATAAACCTGTGCCTCACCCTGCTCCCATTGGTGACCCAGCAATTCCATGTTGCTGGCGATGAGTTCGTCCGCCAGCTGGGCCAAGCCCCCGTGCTGGGCATACCACCGCAAGGCCAGCTCTCGACAGGTCGCCAAGTCTCCATCGCGTAGCGACTGGCCAAACTCCCGCTGTAAATCCAACTGCGCCTCAGCACTGGCCTTTCCGGCACCTAGTGGGGCGGTAGGCATGGAGCTGGTCTTCAGTGACGTCGGCAGTGGAGCCACCAGCTTGCGGTCGGTTTCCTGGAGGAATTCCAGGAATTGTGGCAGTGGGATTCGCCGGTGTCCGCCGACCGTCCGCACCGTAGGGATGACGCCGCGATCGCACCAACGCTTGACCGACGATTCAGAGACGCTCAACGCTTCCGCGACTTGACGAGTTGTCAGCTGCTCTTCCACGAAGCTTCCCGAGATAGACGATGTGGTCGAAATGAACGATTTTGGCAATACGCTCGTACAAAGGTAGGCAATTATAGGCCAGGTATCCAGTCGACCACCTCCCCAACGCAAATATTCCTCGATTCTGTTGGGTTTTTCACGTTTTTCGGGGGATTGGCGTGGGATATCAGAATCCTCTACGGTTATCGTCTTGCGTCGCCGATAATGATCGGTTAGAACGTTATGGATGTTTTGAACGATTTAAAGGCAAGGCTTCAAGGAGCTGCTGATGTCTGACCAGCCTACTGCCGCACTGCGGCAGTCCCCACCTTCCCTGGTTCGCACTCGTACCTTCCGCCGCAAAGCACTCGAAGCGGACTTTCTGAAGTTCTGCCAGCTGCACACAGAAGCTGAAGCGCAAGCCATTGAGCCGGACGCTTTCGACCAGCTGCGGGGCGAGGCAGAGAACTTCATTCACAGTCATGACTTCACGAGCCGCTCGGCCGAGGCCATTTTGGGCACCCAGATCCTGGACGCCTGCCCACCGGAGACGTCGCGAGCAAGTAATCGAAAGCTAAATTTGCCCGCCCACTTGGCGAGCATGTGTGAAGAGAAGTTGCTGGCGGCCGACCAAGAGCGGCAGTTGTTTCAACGCATGAATTTCCTGCGTTATCGGGCGTCGCGCATCATTGAGGGGCAAACGCATCATACGTTGAGCCAATGGGACCACGAACGAACACTAGGATTGCTGAAAGCCGCCGAATGGCATCGCGACTTGATTGTGCGAGCCAATGTGCGACTCGTGATTTCGATCGTCAAGAAGTTTGTAAATCCCCAGTGTGGGTTTGACGATCTATTGAGCGATGGCATTATGGCTTTGATCCGATCGGTCGATAAGTTTGACTATCAGTTGGGTTTTCGCTTCAGCACCTACGCGACACAGGTTGTGCGCAGAAACTCATATCGATTCGTCATGGATCGACAAGAAGAGCGGCACAAGACGACCAACAGTTTCAGCGACCAATGCCTGGACGTGCCAATCGACCAGCGTTCGTCTTCCATGAGTGAACAACGCTGGCACACGCTCAGAAGTTCGCTCCGCGGGTATCTCGACTTGTTGGACAAACGAGAAAAACTCATCATCCGTGCTCGGTTCTCGTTGGGTTCGCACCGACGCGTACAGACTCTGCAGAAGCTGGCCAATCGCCTGGGTATTTCCAAAGAGCGTGTGCGGCAGCTGGAAAAGCGGGCACTGGAAAAGCTGCAGGTCATGGCGACCGAATGCCCACCCGACGTGGTAGAAGTCGAGGCTTGATGCCGAGTTCCACCTTTTGCACAGCAGATTGACCATCTCATGCCACTACCGAGATAATGTGGCCGGGTCATCCGGCGCTTCCTAGCTCGGAGTGTCTGGCGTTTCCGAGTCGACTTGGTTCTAGCTGGTTACGTAGGTGGAGTCTATCGCGTGAGAGTGGCTATCAGCGGTGCAAGCGGCCTGGTGGGGTCTGCGCTCAGTGAACAGCTTGTTGCGACCGGACATTCGGTCGTCAGGTTGGTGCGCAGTGCCACGGCCAAAACGCCGGCTACCAGCGACGATTCGACTGGGCACGATGTTGTTCACTGGGATCCACCGACGGGATTGGCCGATCCGGCGAGGCTAGATGGTTGCGATGCTCTGGTGCATTTGGCCGGACGGAGTATCGGCAGTGGGCGGTGGAGCGACGGAGAAAAGAGACGAATCCGCGATTCGCGTGTGCTGGCAACGCAGCGGCTTGCCCAACAGCTGGCGGGGCTGTCCAATCCGCCGCCCGTTG
>JANQOL010000670.1 GCA_028289675.1 Pirellulaceae bacterium | reverse complement strand
ATCCGCGAGCCACCTCCGACGAACACGTGTGTGACACTTCCGCTACGATCGATGATGACGGTTTGCGGAATGGATGTCGCCCCATACTCGGCGGCGACTTGGCCGTCACTGTCGAGAAGTACGGTTGCATCTAGACCAAGACGCTCCACGGCAGCCTGCGCGCGGGCGGCCGACTCTTGAATGTTGATGGCCACCAACCGCACGTTTGCGTCGCCTACCTCGGCCACGGCTTGCTCCACCATGGGCATTGTTTGAATACATGGGCCGCACCAGCTGGCCCAGAAATCGAGTACCAGTATTTGGTCGCCTTGTTCGCGCGAACGAAACGGTCGGCCGTCGACCGTATTAAGTACGAAACTGGGGGCGGGACGACCAACCAAGGGAGACGAGCTTCCCGGGCTACTCTCCTCGCCCTCCAAATACACGCGCGGGTAACGTGCCAGGGAAAGTGTCCACGGATCCTCGTGGAACTGGCGGATCTCGCGAGCTATGTCGTTGCCAAACAGCAGTTGATTGAGCTGAGAAATCTTGACCGCACACTTTCCCAACAGCTGGCTGGTGCCACCTAACATGTCGACGCTGAGCGATTCTGGTCGAAAGGTCAGACCCTGGTCACCCATGCGAACCGCGTGCACTTGAAAGTCGCTTGTCTTGGAATCGCCCGCAGTTGGTTCCCCTTCGTCGTCTTCTTCCCAATTGCGATCGTGCAACCAGATGATTTGCGCCACTTGAGACCTGGGGATCTCTAACAATTCCAAACGCACTTCGACAGTTAGCACATCATCTTCCAAGCGCACCAATCGACCGCGCAAAAAGTCCCCGTTGATGGCGCGAAACAAGTGCGTTGGAGGATCTCGCTTCATCGAGCGTGGCACAGTCATCAATCGATCCAGTTTGTCTTTGCTGACGGTCAGCTCCTTCGCCAACGTCGCCAACCAAACGCTTTGAATTTTCTCGTGGGCCGCAAATGTCGTATCGGTCTGTGAAGATTTGAAGGTCATCCCTCGTTCATCGATGCGTTCGATCACCGCATCAATGGCGTCACCAGTACGAAACAGGATCTCGCGTGCGCCTTCTTTATCGGTGCTGGGCGCGGCCTGGATCAACCCGGGCGGCAGCGGTTGTTGCCGAACGCCTCCTAACAACACGCGTACGGCGGGCCCGACCAGGCGAGGAGTGACACTTTGCCGTCCTGACTGCCCCGATTGCTTGATTTTCGGTAAAGCCTTGCGATAGATGATGGAGCCCGACGTGCCCTCGCTGATCAGGCTGGCATTGCGGCTGCTGGTTGGCCGCCAGGCAAGGCAAGCTCGGTCTCCGGCTGTCTCGGCAGGAGCCAGATAGCCATGCAATTCACAGTCCGATGTCTTTAGCGTCCCGCGACGGAAATCCGTGACGTCGGATTGATATTCACGGCGCGAGCCGATCAATCCATGGATTCTCTCCACAGGAAATTCGATTCTGGCCGGGGACTCGTCCCCGAGGATGCCTTCGACTGACATGGCCACCAATCCACGCTCGGCTGCCAACCAGCGTCCTCCAAGTCGCGTTCGATCCAACAACACCACCTCGATGCGCGGTGGCTTCAGCTGGGGCTGCGGTGGTCGCTTGGTTTCCGGAGCATCACCAAACAACTCGGAGAATTCGTTGCCCAGCGGATCGTCCACGGCACTTGCTTCCTCGCCAGGTTTGCCCGGTGCCCTGGACGTATCCAAGGCTCCATCCGACGCTTTGTCGTTCCCCTCTTCCTGGACAGGCACATCTTCACTAGCCGCGTTATCTGTCGATGATTCCTGCGCCTCTGGGCTGCCCTCCACGGCGGCGACGTCTGCTCGCCGCAAGTCGGTCAATGGCATTCGAAGCGAGCTGCCATCCTCTGACATGCGGATGACGGCCATGCCGTCTTGCACCGCTTCCAGCACGGCTCCATAGTGCTGGCCCTGCTTGTCAAGCACGACGCCAGCTGGGCTGCTAAAGGTCTCCGCACCGTCCCAGCGGCGGACTTCGAATTTCTCTAGGGTCAGTGACGGTCCGTGATTGATCAGGTGCACGGCTGGATGCACCATGGGTTCAGTGGATTTCGCGGAAATCGTCTCCAACGTCCGGCCATGGGCATCGCACACCGTCGCGATTCCCTGTTCCTGATCCAGATACAGCATCAATTCGACGCGCGGATTCACGTCCGTCAAATCGGTCAGTAGGGCGATGTCTGCGTTTCCCGGAACTTCGCGTACGAGTGCCAGGTGCTTGTCCCAGACTTCCAATCGCGCCGCGGCCGGAATCGAATTTGAATCCGATTCGCCCGGGCTGTCTTCGGTGCCGAAGGAGAATACGAAATCCGGTACACCTCGCCAGGACAAGACCAACCGAATCTGTGCTTTTGCGGGCAGATCGACTTTTCCCACAATGCCCAATTGCTGGGAGTCAGACGTAATTGAGCCCACCGAGAACTGCCATGCGCGGGCATCGCCAAGGACCTCCCAATGACCGTCGTCGGCCGGACCCGAATAGACGAGCTCGCCGGCAAACGATGCATCGACCACCGATCGAATACGGTTGCGGTCCAGACGCAAGTCACCAAGAATTGGCGAAACTAAACGAGCCTCCGTTGCATTCAGTAGCTCCAGGCTGCCCGCAATGACGACGCCGCACTCCAGCTCGACTAACTGGCCGTCCGCCGCCATCGACAACTCGCGGTCCAGCGCCGTGACCGAGCGTACCGCGCCCATCTCCAGTACAAACGGAGACTCGAACCCCGCAGCCTGCCAGCCTAATTGATCAGCGTCTGGGGCACCGACTAGCGTACCAAGGCCGAAGCTGCCGTCCTTCAGACGAATCTGCATGGTAGCCTCTTCCGCGGCTACCATGGCGGCGCAGCCAACGCACCAGCCGGCAAAAATCAAGGCAATCGCGCGCTTCAAGTTCATGCGTAATCCTAACTACTGGTGACGTGCCGACTACCTGTGCAATTCGTTGTGCATTCCATTGAACCGTTCTCGCTTCGGGGTGGCAAATGACCCACAACTGGCGCTAGGGCCTGTCGCATTATCGTTCGTAGATGGGTAAGAAGCGATAGTTCAACGCCAATGCCAGCAGATTCAGCGACGTGGATGTAGCCTTACCGAACTGGCCGGAAAAACTTCCGTCTTCGTTTTGCGCGGGCTTGAGGCTACGCACCAAGCCTCGATTCCATTTCTGCCAAGCTGCCGGGTCCGCTTGAAAGAGCGCTTGAGCTTCGTAGTACCGCGCATACTCTTCGTAGTGCGAAGACTCGCTCATGTTGTTCACCACGTATTTCTTGGTGGCCTCGAACTGTTTCAGGTCTTTCCGCCGGGCGATGCTGTACACGAGGCAGGCAATCGAAGAGCGGGCGATCGAATGCCCGAATCCTCCGAGACCGCCCGAATAACCAACCACGCCGTTATCGCCTGTCATACTGGTGAAATAGCGGATCGCCGAGTCAATCGACTTGTCGGGTACTTCGATTCCCGCATTGCGAGCCGCCAGCAGGCCCATGAGCACCGCACCACTGACAGACGTGTCGGCGTCGCGTGCATTGGGCGAATACCGCCAAGCGGCATGCGGGTTCTTCCCTTGCGCTGTGATAGCGCACCTGACCGCCAACTCGAGAGATTCTCCCAGCGAACGCTCGTTGCCGCCAAGTTGCGAGGCTTCGCCCGACCACAATTCGGCCTCGTCGCAAGTGCCGTAAGCTTCCGCCAGGGCCAAGGTTGCGAAGCCATGATGATACATGCTTTCACCGAAGTACCCTGTGGCAGCGTCCTGCCGCCGGATGATGTAGCGAATTGCCTGGCGAATCGGCTGACTGTATTTGCCAAAATTCGGGTCTTCGCCCGACGCCAAGAATGCCATCAGCGCCAATCCAGTTGTGCCCGGACCGCTGTTGCCTCCCTGCCAACTTCCGTCAGCATTCTGTGTGGACAGTAAGAACTCGAGCCCGCGATCCGTGATTTCGCGGACGTCCCTGGGAATCACATCTCCTTGCGGCAACAACGTTGGCTGAGCGAACAGCTGCGGACCAACTGCCAACCAGCAGCCGAAAGAGACCGCCGCCGAAAGATACTGCCCAGACAGGTACTTTCCAGTAGCAACTCTTGTCATGACACTTCTGCTCCTGTCAAACGGTCGTCGGGCCTGATTGTCGCGCATTCGCCCACTTGTTGAGACACTCGAGCCAAAATCTTCTTCTTTGACGATGATGGCATCTCAACATCGTGCTTCATAGACTACCTGCATCCAGAGGCTGCCTCTCACCATCGTAACCTATTGGCGGGCCTTGGGACGAGAGTCGCCTGCCACAATCAGTGGCCGTAAAGACGCAAACCATCATCGGTGCCAGGACGCAGGTGTCGGCCGCAAGCATCGGGGTAGTTCTCTGCCTTTTCGAGAGCTTCAATGAACCCGGTTACCAAAATCGGTCGGCTTTGCCGTTCTACTAGCAAATGTTTGTGGGCAGGATTCGGTCACCACGAAGGACACGAAGAGCGCGAAGGATGGATTTCGACGACCTCTCGCATCGTGTGATCGGATGTGCGACTGCGGTTCATCGTGCGTCAGGTCCTGGCTGCTTGAATCGGCGTATGAACAATGCCTCACTCATGGACTTGTGCGGAGCAATGTTGAACTCAGGAAGACGGGATTGCTGATCAACTTTAACGTGGACAAGCTTAACGGTGAAATCCGGCGATTCGTCTTCTGATGGCTTCGTCTTCGTGCTCTTTGTGTCCTTCGTGGTTCAACCTTTCTCCTGGGCCGAGGTGCCGCATGGACTGTGGAACAATGCCATGCATGCGAAGGACACGAGGCAGTTCAAATCGTTTGGGCTGAGTCGATCGCGCGGCCTTGCTTAAACGCAGAAGGGGAGGGCAGAATCCATCGCACCTGCAATTGACCGTGTTGCCAATGCAGTTTCAACCCTTAAGCAGCACGGAGGGGGGAACGCGCATCAATTAATTGAAATGGTCCATGAAGCACATTCCAAGTCCACAATGACGGGACGATTGGAATTGGAACGGTGTTGTCTGACGCTGTAGAATACTCGGACGAACCCGCTCAGTCACAACGTTACCCGACTGAAAGACGACACTTGGCCGAACATGCCAAAACAATTCAACCTCAAGACACTGCTTTCAGCAACTGCGTTTGCCGCGGTCTGTTGTCTGCTTGTGATCACCTGGCGCGACAGCATTATGGGGCGGACTCGTTACTCACGCCGCCTCGAAAACCACATTGAACAACTTCGCGCACGACAGCCGAATAATTTGACGGCAGCACAGTGGGGATGCATGGTAGATTGGACCCGGAACCTTCATGGTAACAGCTTGATTGCGTTCCAAACGACCACTTCAGAAATCGCTGCTTTTGAGACCAAAGTAGAAGAACACCTGGCCGGCAACGTCGATGGCACCACGATCGAATGGATCTGGGATGCGTACGCAGATGTTTGTCCTGGAGGTCAAGAGTATCAGAGATTTCGGACGATGGTGAACGAATCCTTAGCCGATTTGAATTCGCCCATGCTGCTCGACCCGCCGACGGTTCATAGAGACGACGAGTAGCCAAAGGTTGCAACGGAGGCCGCGAGTCAGGTCAAACGATTTGCGCGGACTCGATAGTTAGTCGGCATCTCGAATTGCCAGTGAGATGCAGCGTAAGGTGTTGTTTACAACGTTCAGATCCTACCTCAACGCAATGCCGCGATACTGCTGGAGCAATTGGTTCAACACGGCAAGTTGCTTGGCATCCAAAACGGTTTTCAAGTCGTCTTGATTCACTTTGGACAACAGCAGGAAACCGTAGATGCTGGCCACCGGCGGAGTTAACTCCGGAGTATCCTGGTCGTCTATCAATCGCAATAGCCCGGCTCTCTGCTGGCTAGTCAAGGGGAAATAGCGTTCCAGGTCGGTGATGGTCAGTCGTATCAAGCTTGCGCGTAAGTACCGATGGCGAGACGTTTCGTCGGCGTCCAGTTTTGCGGTTTGCTCTTCGCTTAAGCTGCTGTTCAACACTTTGGAGAACAACGAGCCCGGTCCGGTTAATCCCTCCTGTCCCGTGGATTTGATGGACCGCATGCGCTTGTAAGCGTCGGACCGTTGCTGGCGATCGGAAAGGTCCACGTTTCGGTTTTGTTCTTCGATCAGCTGCAATTTTCGTTGCAGATGATTGAGATCGACCCGGACTGCCGACATGAGCTTGTCCACCTGATCGTCGGTCAACGCTGCAACCGAGGTCATCTGCCGGACCCGCAAGTGCGCCCTGGCTTCGATGCTCTTCAGCCACTGCTCGCGGGATTGGCCGCGATGGAGGTATGCGGACGTCAGCGCGGACGAGTCTTGCTGCCCACTGGCAGCGGGAACAGCAAGACCGAGCATCAGCAGCCAGACCAACAGGACCGACGACGTAATGCGGCCGCGAAGGCGATCCCGCTGTCGCCTGGGCTTTGGAAAATTGGCGGTCCTATGGTTCAATGATGAGTCCCTCGCGTTCTCGGGCACCCCACATTTGCGCCATCTGTCGAGCCCTTTCAAACCAGTCAATGTTCCGTCTCTCAAGTCCTTCGTACACGGCCAACTGTTCTTCGTTCAAATGGCGCTGCACGATGGATTGGGGGAGGTCTGGTAGATGGCTGGTAGCCATGAAGTAGTATCCCCAAAAAAGCTGCTTGTCCGAGGTCCAGCTCAGGATTTCGGGGAACATGGCCTGGCGCTGTGCGGCCGTCAAATACAGCTCTCGATCCAAGGCCGCCAGAACACCGTCCGCTAACGCCCTGGCGTAAAAATCTTGCCGTTCACGATCCGCCTCAGCGATTGTTCGCCGCTGCTCGACAGTCAAGATCTGCGTAATCGCCTGATCAACACCTGATTGCCAAAGTGCCACCGCGGCATCGGGTTGTCGGGCCCGGGCAATGAGTTGCCGGATCGCTTCGGTCGTTGGTTGACGTGCCTCGGCCAACTTCGGCGCCGCTTGCCGCTTCTGTACTACCAGTTCCGCTAGCCAAGACTCATCCAATTGTTCCAGTTGAACGATCTGATCTTCGGACAACTGGCAGAGTCGTCTTACCAAAGAGCGGCGTACGGCAAGATGCCTTTGCAGCAAAGCTACCTCAGGTGGGAGCCGCGCTATTCGGATGCGTTTCAGCGCCGCCTCCAAGAGCTCTTTGCGCTGTGCATCACCTATCGGCTCGCGTTGCGCAACGCCCATCGGCTTACCGGCGGGAAAGTCCACCTTCACCGAATTTTCCCCGGCCTTGATTCGAATCGGTCGCGCGATCGCACGTATGGGCTGTGATGGCCCAGTTCGCGGTAACTCGACACGCAATAAATAGCTGCCAACCTCTAGCGGCGTGTCTTCCGAGAATTGACTGTGACCCTGGGCGTTGGTTGTCGTTTTCAGACCAACATCGTCTTTGACACTTCTCTTTAGCGAAACCGCCGCACGCTCCACCGGCTGGTTGTCGAGACTGACCACAACTTGTAGCCGCGGGGGATCGTCGTCGGCAGCGACGCGATCGCTACATGACGTATTCGTGGCTCCCGTCGCCACACAAATGGTTAGAGTTAGTCTCACCAAATTTTGCATTGCTTCCGACTGGCTCCGTGCAAAACGGCACTCTCGTGTCAATCCACACGCGCGGTGCGTTACTGGCCACGTTCCAGCAAATTGAAATACTCATCCAAGCCCGCGCGAAACTCTTCGGGAAGCACCCTTCCAGATTCGCCGGTAGCCTGGGACACCTCCCGCGCCTCACGGCGTTCGAGCTGATTCAGTCCGCTGCCCAGGAGCGCCAGTGCAGAATCCTGGGTCGTTCCGGTTCCACCTCCGCCTGAGCTAGAGCCTCCGCCGCCTCCACCTCCCTGGGGGTTGATCCGTTTGCACTGCAACAACAACTCAATCGCTTCGGTCTCCGCAGCGATGGCTGTCGGACCGGTTTCAAAGTTGTCCAAAAGTTGTGTCGCTTCCAACATTACCGAACTGACCGAACTCAGTAGTTCGATTTCCTTGGCAAACCGGGCTTCGCCCTCAGGCAGCTGTTCAATGGCCTGCACGACGCTGTCTGTACGCTCCCGCAAAACTGTCTGTGTTTCGCTGAGGTTGCCGGCTTCCGCTTCGTGATCTTCTTCAGCAATTGCCGGTCGAGCTTGTTCGGCTACTCGCGTTGCTTCCCGCAAGTTGACTTCGCCCTCCAAGACTTTAAGCACTTCTAGAATCAGCGAAGGTGGCAACGCATCGGATGACTTGGATCCAGGACACTTGCCGCTGCAACCCGAATCCACTAAATCTTCCGCCCAGCGATCTAACGAATCCGCCCAGTATTCCGCTTGCGCCATGGACAAGCCATGCTCGCTGGGAATCTCAGCTTGCAACGTTTGCAGAGCCGTCAGCACCTCAGATTCCTTCATTTCATCGAGGACCAACTTGAACTGATTCATCCGCCGGCGTTCAAAATAACTTTGCAGATCGTCCATGATGAAGGAGATCTTCTCGCGACTCTCGTTCTCCGTTTCGGCCAAGCGAGAGAGTAGCTCACGATCGGGGCGCTCGACACGCGTAGCCCGCCCGAAGACCGCGTTGATTCGAGATCCAATTTGCTGCGCTACTTGATCCTGCTCGCGCGACGCGGCTTTCAGTCGTTTGACCAGCGTGGAGCCCTCCAGATTGGCCAGCAAGCTGTTCAGGTCATCGGAGATCTTTTCGAACTCGGCCAGCAATTCTTCCTGTTCGAATAGAGCCTGGTCGACGGGCTCCTCTTCGTCTTCCTCACTTGGTTGGTCACCCGATGCGGCTTTCGGCGGACCGACTAACGTGGTCGATGGCAGAGACAGCCTGCTGCCGCCAGCCTGCGGTTGGTCCTTGTCAGCCGACTTCGATTCCTCTTCGTTGGGAACGTGCGCCGAGGATTCCATGTCGCTAATGCTGGGCAGCTTGGCAGTCTCCTCGTCCTTGCTATCCTCGCCAGCATTCGGCTTTCCGCCGCCAACATTCGCTCGATTCTGCCCAGCCGTCGGGGTCGACTCACTAGACTGTCGCGAATTGCCTGAGTTCCCCTTCTCCGTCAACGAAGCATTGTCGCTTGGGTCACCATCACTTGGCTGGTCATTTCGGCCGTCCTGTTGTTGGGCCCCAGCCGTGTTCGACGCTGTCCCTCGGGCCAGTTGTTTTTGCGTGGCTGCGGCTTGCAGCAAATCGGCTACCGAAGGCATGCGGTTGCGGCCGATATCGTCCAGCACTTGCAGCATCTCTGCCCAACGATCCAGGTGGCCAACGCCGATTTCGGGATTTCTAGCTGCCTGCCTTAACAGCTGTTCGCCGGCGCGTGACAAGCTGCTGACGCGTCTGGCATTCGCGGACTCGAGCGATGCTTGGCGCCGCAGCTCTCCGCGTAGGTC
>JANQOL010000664.1 GCA_028289675.1 Pirellulaceae bacterium | reverse complement strand
GTAATCCGTTCTAGTGGATGTGTCTCATTCCGGTCGGCCGCGCGTTTTCGGCGGCGTGATCCCCTAGACGAACCTTAAACACGCAAACCGCCGTCGATGGCCAAGCTGGATCTTGATCGCACGATCGTCGCCCTTGGCAGCGGGGTGGCTTCGGGCCGCAGAGCCGTCGTCCGCCTTAGCGGCCAGCAAACGGTGAGCCTTTTGGAGCAACTGCTGGCCGAACCTGGTCGGCAGGCACTCAGCAGCGCGCGTCGTGCACAACTGATACGCACCGATTGCTACTACTCGTTGCAGCGCGGGTCCAGCAGCAGCTCTCTCGAAATCTGCCGCCGGACGACTCCAGTACTGTGCTACCTTTGGCCGAATGACCGCAGCTACACCGGCGAACCCTGCGCCGAATTGCACATCCCCGGCGCGCTGCCATTGGTGGAATCGTTAATTGAGACCTTGATTGCTCTGGGCGCATCGGCGGCCGAGCGCGGAGAATTCACACTGCGGAGTTTTCTGGCTGGCAAGCTGGACCTAACGCAGGCCGAAGCGGTGTTGGGTGTTATCGAAGCCGACTCGCCAGCGGAGCTGGAACGCGCACTCGGCCAGTTGGCCGGCAGTCTGTCGGCTCCGATTCGAGAACTGCGCAACGAATTGCTGGAGCTGACCGCTCACCTGGAAGCCGGCCTAGATTTTGTTGAGGAAGACATTGAATTCATCTCCAACGCTGCTTTAGCGGCGGATTTGAAGCGGATTGAACATCAATTGGCTTCGATTTCAGCCCGCTTGATTTCGCGCGGATCCCGCTCGAGGGCGGCCAACGTCGTTCTGGTCGGCCTGCCCAACGCAGGCAAGAGCTCGCTGCTGAACGCCATGGTGGGCTCAAGCCGAGCCATCGTCTCGGACCAAGCTGGCACAACTCGTGACGCCGTCACCGCAACCATTGCGATGCACGATCGCGAAGTCGAACTCGTCGATACGGCGGGCATGGAAGAACTGACCGATGACAGTCCGCGTGCACTTGCCCAAGGTGTCTTGGAAGCTCGACTGACCACGGCGGATGTGATCCTGTTTTGCATCGACTCGTCCTGTCCTCCCACACGAGGCTGGTTCGACAACCAATGGTCGCGACTGCGCCAGCTGGCGGATGTCATCGTGGTAGGCACCAAGTCGGACCTTAGCAACGAACCGGTGTTGCTGCCGTTCGACGTGCGTGTGCAGCACGATTGCGAGCAGTCAATTACCACTCTCAAGAGCAAGTTGGCATCCCGGCTAAACGAAGAGGAGTCGAAGGCGACCCCGCAAGCCATGCATTGGGCAATGCTGCGTTCTCGCGAGTCCATCGACTTGGCACGGCAAGCCATTGACCGCGCGTTGACTTTGGTATCCGATGCGGGAGGCGAAGAACTGGTCGCCACCGAGCTGCGGCTCGCATTGGATGACTTGGCCGCGATCATCGGTGAGATCCACACCGAAGACGTGTTGGGACAGATCTTTAGCCGCTTCTGCATCGGAAAATAGCGGGATCAATGAATCGGCTAGCCATGCCAATCGCTGGTGCCGGATGAACTACCACAGCCAACCAGACCGGTTCGGATGCATTCTCGCCGACCGTTTAGGAGTGTAAGATACGACCAAGTATGTGGCCGCACGGCCGTTTGATTCGTGGCAAGCCGCCCGCCGAGTGGGCCGATACCTTAGCAACTGTTTAGGAGATTGTTCATGAACTGCTGTCCGATGTTGCGTCGAAGTCTTGGTTTCTTGGCCTTACTGATCGTTGGCGGAGGAGTATGGGTGATGGTCAGTGAGCGACCTTCCGCTGCGGATCAGGATGAGAAGATGCTACGTCACGTAGTCATGTTCCAATTCAAAAAAGAATCGTCGAAGGAAGAAGTCCAGCAAGTTGTCGACGCGTTTCGCCGACTTCCGGAGAAGATTCCGCAGATCGCAGATTTCGAATACGGCACGGACAACAGTCCCGAAGGGCTGGCGGATGGCTTTACCCATTGCTTCTTGGTGTCCTTCAAATCTGAGAAAGACCGCGATGTGTACTTGCCACACCAGGCGCACCAAGACTTCGTCAAGGTCCTGAAACCCCACTTGGAGAAAGTCCTGGTGGTCGATTACTGGGCTGCCCAATAGTCTGTTCCAGCCGGATCTATGACCGTTTCCTTGAAGCGTCTGGCGTGGATCACCGATCCGCATCTGAACTTTGTTGATTTAGCGCAGTGGGATTACTGGGTCGCCCAAGTCCAACTAGAGCAGCCGCAAGCGTTGTTGATCAGCGGTGATATTTCGGAAGCTGAAGACTTGCAGTTGCAATTGCGGCGTGTGCTCGCCGCCTTCGGCGTTCCCGTCTATTTTGTGTTGGGCAATCACGACTTCTATCACGGTTCGATCGCGTCCGCCCGCCAAGCAGCCGGCGACCTACTGAACCAAGATAACCGGCTAGTGTACCTGACCGGCGGTGAACCAATTCTGCTGTCACGTGGCTGGGCTCTGTGCGGCGACGATGGGTGGGCCGACGCGCGGTTGGGAGATTATTACCGGTCGCCAGTCCGGATGAACGACTTCCACCTGATCAGCGACTTGGCGAGCTTGGACGCGGAAGCACGCTATCAGTATCTACAGCAGCAGGGGGCCGCGTCCGCCGATCGATTGCAGCGTCAACTGGAACGCGCGGCTCTGC
>JANQOL010000648.1 GCA_028289675.1 Pirellulaceae bacterium | reverse complement strand
CTCGTCCACGTTATCGTCGGTGGCTTCAACCGAGGCGAGGGCTTGGGCAGCGATTTGGCGATCACCCACCGGCCGCATGTACATCCATCCTTCGCGAATCTGGCCCTGTGCCAAAAACAGTTCACCCACGCGACGGCAAGCGTCTAACAGACCGCGCTCCAACTGCAACTCGCGCTCATCATCCAACTTTTCTTCGTACTCGGCTTGGGCGGCGGGCAGATCCAGCTGAACCCGCAACTGCATTTTGAGTGCCTCGAATAGCTCGTGATACTGCTGGCGCTCTTCGAAGTGCTTGATCAACGCGTCCACGGCCCGCCGGCGATCACCCTGAGAAACGGCCTGATCGATGTCCGCATAAATGTCGGGGGTCTCGGAATGTGAGGACGATTCCATGGCAACAATGTTTCTTGACGGGTTCACTAGCCCCCTAGCAAGGACGGAGGCGAAACGGGAAAACAGAAAGAATCGACAAGTATAGCCAGTTTGCCCAGAAAGACGACGCAGCCATGAGCGACGCCCAAGGCTCATTTAATGGACTCGCCATCGCCGCCTTGGAGAGCCGCCGCAGTGCGGATATGGAGCGGCTGATCGCCAAGTTTGGCGGCCAACCTCATGTCAGCCCGTCCATGCGCGAGGTCCCGATTGAAGAGAATCGAGAGGCCGTTGATTTTGCATATCGTGTCATCACTGGCGAAATCAGCATCGTCATCTTCCTAACCGGCGTCGGCTTCAAACAGTTGCTCAGCAGCGTCGAGCGCAGTGTCGATCGTCAACGGTTTCTGAACGCGTTATCGGACATCACCACGATTGTGCGCGGGCCCAAACCGGCGGCCGCCATGCGGGAGGTCGGCCTCACACCTAGCGTCAAAGTCCCGGAGCCGAATACCTGGCGGGAACTGCTCCGCGCAATTGACGAGCATGTCCCCGTTACCAACCACAAAGTTGGTGTGCAGGAGTACGGCAAGACGAATCGCAGCCTGATGGCAGGCCTGGAAGCCCGCGGTGCCGACGTAGTCCCGGTGCAAGTCTACAAATGGGATTTGCCCGAAGACACCTCGCCACTCGAGACCAATGTCCGAGCCATGATTGCCGGTCAACGCGACGTACTGTTGCTGACCAGTGCGCATCAAGTAGCCAACTTGTTGCGCATCAGTTCCGACATGGGCGTCGAAGAAGAGCTGCGACAGGCGCTCGAGCAACTTATCGTCGCCTCCATCGGACCCACCACCAGCGAGATGCTGCGGCAGCACGATCTGCCGGTGGACTTGGAACCCGAACATCCCAAGATGGGGCATTTGATTCAAGAATGTGCCGCCCGCGCCCATAGTTTGATGTCCGGTCGTCAGGCGCGGACGCGAGTCATCGAACGGACGGGAAAGGCACCCATGGACCGCCAAGCCGCTTGGTATGACGGACCGTTTATGCGCGCCTGCCGGCGCGAGGCGTCCTCGGTGACGCCGGTATGGCTGATGCGTCAGGCAGGTCGTTACATGGCCGAATACCGCGAGGTGCGTTCGAAACTGACCTTCCTAGAGTTGTGCAAAGATCCCGCGTTGTGCGCGGAAGTCATGGTCACCGCCGTCAATCGACTGGGCGTGGATGCCGCCATCATCTTCTCCGACCTGCTACCCATTCTAGAACCGATGGGCATGCAACTGGAGTTCGCGCCCGGCGATGGTCCCGTCATCCACAATCCGCTACGGGAAAGTGCTGACGTCGATCGAGTCGCCGAGCTGGAACACATGGATACGCTTGACTTCGTGATGGAAACTGTCCGTTTGACGCGACAAGAAATCGCTGATCACCTACCTGTGATTGGCTTTGCCGGAGCTCCGTTTACGTTGGTCAGCTATATGATTGAAGGCGGCAGCAGCCGCAACTATTTGCACACGAAGTCACTCATGTATCGAGACAATGGAGCTTGGCAAACACTGATGAGCAAAGTGTCTCGCAGCGTTGCCCGCTATTTGAACTCGCAGATCGCGGCCGGAGCCCAATGTGTTCAACTATTCGATTCCTGGGCAGGTTGTTTGTCTGTCCAGGATTATCAACGGTACGTGTTCCCCTTCGTGAAGCAGATCATCGACTCCATCGTACCCGGGGTCCCCGTCATTAATTTTGCGACCGGCAATCCGGCCTTGCTGCCCTTGCTACGAGGTGACGACCGTACCGTGGTGGGCATCGACTGGCGCGTGCCCTTGGATGCCGCCTGGGAACAAGTGGGTCACAATCGCGCGGTCCAAGGAAATTTGGATCCCATCGCGCTGCTGGGATCTCCAGAGTCTCTACGCGAAATGACCAGCGACGTGCTGCAGCGCGCCGGCGGTCGAGCCGGTCATATCTTCAACCTCGGTCACGGCATCTTGCCCCAAACCGATGTGGACAGCGCCATTGCCCTGGTAGACATGGTCCACGAGATGAGCCAACGTTAGTGCCAGCCGTTGGCTCAACACCAAGCTAGCTCAAGTTGATTCGCTGGGGTTTCCGGACTGGGGTTTCCGGACTGGTTACTGGAACGGGGTTTCCGAACCGGAGTTACTGGGCGACGAATAGCCGGCGTTGCATCATTTGGATTTGCGCAATCTTCCGCGGCTGACAAAGCTGGGGATGCTTGACCGGATCCAGAATCCAGTGACTGGTATCCAGCAACAGCGCGCAAGGATCCTCCAGCTGCTTGGCTTTGGCCAGCTGGACTAGCAAGCTTCGTTGTTGACGATTCAGGCGGTGAGCGCGTCCAACCTCCTTGAGTAGTTGGTTGGCATCGCAGAATACACGCTCGGTGCGACGTTTGTAGGCGAAGTACGCCAGAACGGCCACCGAGATGGCGCACACGACCACCGCCAACATGATGATACCGGCCGGCCCTCCTTCTTCGGATTGATCCCGGAAGGCTTGATTCAACGATTCAATGCGTGTTTGCCCCAACAGCAAACTCGGCAAATAGATCGATAACTGCAAGATTGACAGATGCATGTGAAGTTCTTGTCAGATGAAGTTCGCTTGAAAGCAGTGTAGAGCGTGAGGCGCGTTAGGAAGAGCTCGAAGTTTGTCGCTGGCGGCGAAAGCGTCGTTCGGCGCGATTGGCTGCATCCTGAATATCCGTGCTGGCATCGTTGAGCAACTCAGGCAAAAGTTCTTCCAGCGGCTCATAGCCCAGTGCACTCAGTAGATCAATGACGCGGACGCGAACCTCCAGGCGATCGTCGTCCAGCAACGGGATAAGAGCGTCGATGACTTGATCCGCGCACTCCAACAGCTGAGTCGCTTGTAAGGCTGCCAAACGACGTTTGGGAGCGGGACTCTGCAGCAGCCGACTGAGAGGATCCGCCAGGTCTGGGTCTACCAGCCGGACAATCTGGGCCATGGCCTTGCACATTTGGGTGGGCCAATGACGAATCTGTTCCAACAGATTGTTCAAGGTAAACTCTTTTAAGAACCGCTCGGCAGCCTTCTTGAGGGTAATGGATGGGCTCTCCAGCCAGTCGGTGATTTCCAGCACCTGCTGGCCAAGAGCGGCTGCCTCGCCGCTGCCGATCATGGCTGACTGCAGTGCGGGGACGAGTGTTTCCAAATCGCTGCAGCGACAATTGCGAAGAATGTCTGCCGCCACGCTACGAGCGTCCGAAGTGCCGTAGCGCGATAGCTTGAGCGCTCCCTCCAACACCAACTGGGCATCATCGGAAGAGGCTGACGTCAGCAACCACAACCGTTTGTCCAGTTCAAAATTGCTTTGCTGGACGTGATCTTGCCAGGTTGCCAGGCAAGCCAGCGCGGGCAATTTCTTCAGATGGCGTATAGCGTTGGGCAGCGTATGGTCGTCCAGCAATTTTGCAATCTGCAGCGCCAGTTCGGGCTCTTCGCGTTGAGACAAGATGTCCAGTACGCGCTTAGGCGTGGTGTTGCGTCCCAGATAACCACCGAGCAATTGCAGCACTGCTTCGTCTGTCGACTCGGCCAAGTGTTGCATGGTCACGTGATAAGCGTCTAGGCGGGGATCGGTGATCAGACCGCGCTGAGCGGAATCGTCCCAGTGCGCCAAGCGTAGCCAGGCGTCCAGAATACGCGGGTTCTGATGTTCGTGGTACAAGGCGATCTGAGCATGCAGACTTTCCAGCATTGGACCTCGCTGGCTGGGCACGTCGCGCTGCGTTCGTGCGCGCGAGCCCCAGCGCTGGCACATGTCCAACAAGCAATCGGTGGCCTGGGCCGACAGTGGATGGCGGCGATCGATGACGATCTTCAACAGCACGTCGATTAGATCATTGAGATCCAGGTCCGCGATGGCGACGAGAGCGGCTCGCTTTTCGGCCAATGTCCCGCCGGACAACATGCTGCGACACATGCTACCGAACTGATCCTCTTGGGAACGCAGGAACTCGAGGTCCTGTTCGTCAAACTGTTCCCAGTGTGCAATGACCGCTTTGCGCGCACTTGGGTCCTTGCGACCCATCAATGCTTTCAAACTCTGATGCCGAATGGCCGGGATCGATGACTTCAGTCCATTGGTGAGCGTAATGATGGCGGCTTCATTCCGCGAATGGCGCAGCGTTTCCCAAGTCGCCGACCCTGGAACTTGGATCGGCAGACTGTTTTCGACGGCAGCTGAGTCCGACTCGTTGACGGTCCTAGTCACGAAAGGCTCCAAGGTGATGGTGAAGATGGGGCCGATAAACATGCCCTCCCAAATCACCTCGACTGGCCAAACTAGCTAGTTCTCCCAATGAGATCGGCCAAAAAACTAGCCTGCTACCCCTACAATCCGCGCAGACCAACCCGCGCTGCGATGTCGGTTGGCAGACCGGCGCTCGCAGCGGTCTTCACAAAAAATGAAAATTATCTGTAAGTTCCGCGCCATCGTTCGCGTCCTAATTATCGGGGCGCAAGATTCGTCGTCTCTTATTGCCTGATCGTTAGAGTGGCCTGGGAAGAAGAAGACAGGCTCGATCTGCGGAGAAGAGTCACAACGCGCGAGTGACGACGCGCAAGTAACGTCGAGTGCAATGACGATCGAGTCGATTCCCAACTGATCTGCTAATGCCAGCAACGTATTTCAAGAAAATTTTCGACGCACCGTGTGACTTGGACCAAAGGTGTCTGAAGGTCGCCGTTTAATAGGAGTAGACGAGACACGAGCGACAGTGAATGTCTCATCAGAATGAGATGTGTGTCTCATTTTGAAATGAAACGTGTCACTTCAATCACTGATGATCTCAGTGCTAGCATTGACGAAGTCGATGGATTGGCGTGACAAACACGAACTTTCAGGTTCCATAAAGCGTTATAGAATGAGAACGCACGTGTGAAGTGGAAAATGCTGAAATTTGGCACATCGATTGCTCTTCAGCATTTACCATCACGGTTGTTGAACATTTTTGTCGCAAATGGAGTCGTTTTTAAAAGATTGGTTCGCGACAGACGACTTGCGTTAGTTAAGTAAGTTTTGGCTATCGAGAACCGCAATCAAGGAGGAATCGAAGATGTTGGTATTGAGCAGAAAAGAAGGCGAGAAGCTAGTCATCGGCGAGAACATCACGTTGGTAGTTTCCAAGATCTCGGGAAACCGAGTCACGGTGGGCATTGAAGCGCCGGCGGACGTGAAGATTTTTCGCGGTGAACTGACGCCGCGCGAGGCTAGTCCGCAGCCGAAGGTTGTGCCGTTGCGTCGGGCTGCTACGGTCACCATTGACGTTGATCCACTCGATGGCTGTGAACTTGAAAAGCACGCCATGTAGGGCGGGAGTCCATCAGCCTTGCGCGGCAGCGTCACCTGCGATGGCTTTGATACTCACAGATTTTCGGCGTTTGATTGAAATCGTAGCGCTAAACCTGTGAGCCTCAAAAAGCTATTCGCCCGAGCGGCGCGCACCGGCATCAATGGCGTCATGCAACCGCTCGGCTACCTGACTGGGAGTCCACTTGCCTTGCGTTGCCAGACGATGGTGCAGAACCAGTGTCTGTCCGGTTAACTGCGGTACGTGTTCCAGTGGAAACGGCGTTTCACAACGTCGCCGAGATCGGCGATGAAAGCCTGAAAAGCCAGTTCCTGCCGGTAATCCATGGTTCACCAAGACATCCACAACCCGCTGACGCACCGCCTCAACACCAGATTCCGATGCTAGCAAAAAACCAGCTTGATAGAAGCTGGTCGCGTTCCGACAATCCGTCCAAGGGCAATCGAGGCGCGACCGATCCATCAGCTGCTGCATTTGCTCGTCGGCAATCAACTGGCCAAAGAATTCACGGCAACAGTGGTTCAGCTCATCTAAGAATGGCAACTGTGCCAAAGCGATGACAGCTTGCGCTTCACTAAGACCATACGGGCCACTGCCGGCGCCGGCCGCTAACCTAGCCCGCTGAGCCAACGCAGCGTCCGACGTCAACATAGCGCCACCGCGTCCCGTCGACAGCAACTTGCCGCCTCCAAAGCTGACGATCATCACGTCAGCGCCAGCATTGGCGGGGTTCCAGCTTCTTACAGCCTGACAGCTATCTTCAACGAGCATCAAATCTCGTTGACTGCAAAGCTGGCTCAGTTGCTCGATCTCCTGAAGCTCCCCATGAAGGTGCGAAGCCACCACGGCTTTGCAGGCATTACCTAGCGGGCCGTCCAGAATGTCAGCCACCCGCTGCAGATCTAGCTTCCAACTCTGCGGACGCGTATCGACCAAGACCGGACGCGCACCCGCTCGCTCGATAGCCCAGATGTTTCCCGGGTAGTCGTAACCCGACAACAACACATGCTGCTGAGTCGTCGGCGCCGCGACCGCTCTTTCGGTGGACCGCAACGCAATCTCCAGTGCCGCGGTACCGCTACTGGTCAGCACACAATGGCTGTGGCCAAACTGCTCGGCCAAGCGTCGGCCAAGTTCTTCGGATGCCTGACCGGTGTAGTGCCGAAATCCACCGGTGTCGATGAACTCGGCAACACGCGCCGCCACGGATCGGTTGATTCTATCTTCCAGCGAAGTTGCCATGCGGAAACTGAGGTTCCGTTCGTAAACCTGAAAAGTGTAATCTGCGGCTGACTGTTGCCTCGGGAGTCCATCTAAGGTTGGGGAACAACCGTCTCCCCGCACATTCGCATCTTCTCCCCGGCAACCTTATCCATCCCCTCTGCGGTTCTGACCTGGAAGATTCGATGAACGATCCAACTGTAGTGCAATCAGCGACTGCGGACACACCCGCCGGCGACAGTCCACCTGATATTTCCGAAACAATCTCCGAATCAGTCGCGGCCCTGATGCGCGGTGAATTGACTGATGCCAGTTCCAGTCTGCTCATCAAAGTCATGGTGCCGGCCGCTGCAGCTCTGTTGATGCTGGTGGTGACCTACTTTGTGGCCAAGCTGGTATCGCGTTGGATTGCCACGGCCCTGTGCCGGCGTGTGGATCAAACTCTCGGCAAATTCGCTGGCAAGTTCACTTACTACACGATCTTGACCATTGCCGGCTTAGCCATCATGCAGACTATGGGCATCGGCGTGACCAGCTTTGCGGCCATCATGGCAGCGGCTGGCTTCGCCATTGGTCTCGCTTTTCAGGGTACGCTCAGCAATTTCGCATCTGGCATCTTGTTAATGGTCTTTCGTCCGTTCCGCGTCGGGGACGTTGTCAATGCGGCCGGAGTCTTGGGCAAAGTCAACGAGATTGATCTATTTACCACAACTTTGGATACGCCCGACAATCGCCGCTTGATCGTACCCAACAGTTCCATCGCTGGGGACACAATTGAAAACGTCACATTTCACGAGCATCGCCGTGTGGACGTGGAAGTAGGCGTGGGATACGCGGCCAGCCTGGATGCAACTCGCGCGGTGTTGACCCGCTGCGCTGAATCCCAGGCGGAGCACATGATCACCGGTGAAGGTCGTGGCTATCAAATAGTGCTTAGCAATCTGGGAGCCAGTTCAGTGGATTGGATCGTTCGGCTGTGGGCGGCCACCGACGACTACTTCATGGTGAAAGAAGCGCTGACGGCCGAAATCAAACAACAGTTGGACCAGCAAGGAATTGAGATTCCGTTCCCACAGATGCAGCTGCACATGGCCGACACAGACCTCGGTACCAACGCAAGCAACTTGGA
>JANQOL010000626.1 GCA_028289675.1 Pirellulaceae bacterium | reverse complement strand
CGACTTGATTTGCAAACAGACCCGACGCGCTGCACACGGCGATCTCTGACTCGATCACCGAAGGAACCAAGCAGTGATCTAAACCAGCGGCTGAACTTTGGATCAACCGCAGCCGACCCTGTTCGACTACCCGCGCCCAATCGACGGGCACCTTGGCATGGCCAACAAACAGATCCGCTTCGAAGATCCGCTGCCCAACTCCCTCCTGGCCAGCATTGATAATGGTGGCTTCAGGGAGGTGTTGCTCGTAGAGTGTCAGGTGCCGATCTTCTACCGGGTAGCAGAGTACGATGGTTGGAGAAGGGAGCGGTTGGCTAGGCCCATTTGTCGAGTGCTTTGCGCTGACAGTTTCAGGACTCGGCGTGAGCGATTGGCTGACGGATGGACCCGCTGGCGCAGTGTCAGAATTCTCCTGCGGAACAAATCGAAAGCGATAGCTGTCGCCCAGCAGTGCGCGGGTCATGTACACGATTTCTTGAGCATGTCCTTGAAAGTGAGAAGTCGAGTTTTGGATGGTCTGGAATCCATCTAAATCAAACTCTTGAACCCTGCGTACACGTTCAAGATCCTCGGGCGTCTGTTTTGAGATCGTTTCAATCGCTTGGGCCACCGTGTCGGACAGGGCACGCAGCAGTTGCTCTTGGGTAGCGAGAGAGCGGTCGTCGAATTCGGCTTGTCGCCGGCGATGATCCGGTTGGTCGGTCAGGCCGCAGATTAGCCACTGCCTCAAGTTTCCCGCGATATGTAGCAGCAAGTTGGCGATGCTGTTCATATCCGATTGGGGCCGCATCCACAGTTGCTCATCGCTCAATTGATCGACGCAGTGCCTGACGACTGACAGACTCAATTCAAGCTGTTCAACGGTGGCAAAGTGGAATCTGCCAATCCAGGAATTGGAATCGGAGCGGTGCATGTGGGAGAACTCCTACCGCGGCTGACCGGGCTCGGAAACTGTGTCGCAATACATTAAATTGTGGGTCACAAAGACCGTTGGTTTCGCGGCTCGACTCATCTGTTGTGGGGCGGTGCCGTGTAGGCGGAGTTTTTTCCGTATTCGGATTGACTGATATTCCAACCCTTAGGAGCTCTCATTCGTGAACGCCAGCTCATCACCAATTTCTACTTGGCCGCTTGGTCGCTCGCTCTGGTTGGCTTCGACCTTAGTGTTGGTCATGGTAGCCCTTCTGATGACGCCGCTCTCCGCTCAAGAGCCGGCGACCACCGACACCGGCGGCGACGGGCAGGCTGCGGTTGCGCCCGCCGATTCTGAATCAGCCGATGCGGATTCAGCCGCCGCCCTTCCTGAAGGTTACCAGACTGACGACTTCCTGGCAGGTCCCGGTTCGGCCGCGCACAACGCGTGGATGCTGGTGTGCTGTGCTTTGGTATTGTTCATGACGGCGCCCGGCCTGGCCTTGTTCTACGGCGGGCTGGTGCGAAAAAAGAGTGTGCTGAGTGTACTCATGCAGTGCATCTTTTTGATGGGCTTGATGACGTGCCTATGGGGCTTGTACGGATATTCATTGGCATTCGGAGGATCAAATCCTTACATCGGAAATGCGGACTATGTGCTGATGAACGGCGTTTCGCGCGTTTGGAGTGAAGAGCTGGGTGTCGGACTGACACCCATGGCCGGTGATCTGCCAATTCCTCGGCTGACTCACATGCTGTTTCAAGGCATGTTCTTTATCATTACTCCCGCTTTGATTTGTGGTGCCTTCGCTGAACGGATGAAGTTCAAGGCGATGGTCGTTTTTTCGATCCTGTGGGGCACGATTGTCTACTGCCCGTTGGCACACTGGGTGTGGGGTGGAGGCATCCTGGCCTTTGGCGAGGACCATGCCTGGGCTGGAGGCGCGCTGGATTTTGCTGGTGGTACCGTCGTGCACATTAGTTCGGGTGTGACGGCGCTGGTGGCCGCCATGGTCATTGGTCCGCGAATTGGTCACGGTTCCGAACCCATGCCCCCGCACAATCTAACGTACACCGCGTTGGGCGCCGCCATGCTGTGGTTCGGCTGGTTCGGTTTTAATGCCGGCAGTGAGTTGATGGTCGATGGGATCACCTCGAGCGCCTTTGCGGTTACGCACTTTGCTGCCGCCGCCGGAGCCATTTCTTGGGCCGGCTTAGAGTGGGCCTATCGTGGCAAACCGACTTTGTTGGGTGCAAGTTCCGGTGCCGTAGCGGGACTGGTGTGCATCACACCAGCGGCCGGCTTCGTGAATCTCATGCCGTCGCTGCTGATGGGCGCGCTCGGTGGTGTGATTTGCTATTTTGCATGCTCCAACCTGAAATCGATGTTCAAGTACGACGATGCACTTGACGCGTTTGGAGTGCATGGTGTCGGAGGCACCTTGGGCGCGATTCTAACGGGCGTCTTCGCGACTCGAGCCATCTGGGATATCTCCGGCTCAGGGGAACCGTTGGGAATTATCGAAGGAAATTACTCGACCATCGTCGGACAAATTGTGGCCACCATCGTCACTTGGGTCTTCTCGGCCGTGGTCAGCTACGTGCTGCTGTTAGTCATCGACGCCACGATGGGACTACGCGTTGAATCCAATGCAGAGCGGCAAGGTCTAGACGTCAATGAGCACGGTGAAGAAGGCTACATTTTCATGTAGTCGCCAGCCCATATTTGACGGCGTCCGACGTCGACCAATAAACGAGCCAGCCGTGTCGGTAACGACACGGCTGGCTCGTTTTGAATCATGGTGTTCGTGTGCGGGAATCCGCTTTGCCATGTGCCGCTTATTCGTCGCGGAAGGCCATCAGTATTCGCATGACGTACCACAGCAGTAGTGCAACCGACGCAAACAATGCCAGCGATGCGGCTACATGCTGGTCAGTGCGATAATGACGCATGACATTTGACGTGTCGTACAAGATGTAGCCGGAAGCTAGCAAGACCATCGCTCCGGAAAACCAGACACCCAAGTGAAAGCCGCCGGGCAGCACGATTCCGGCCACGATGATTCCCATGGCCACGAGGCCTCCGATCCACAGGAATTTGCCCAAGCCGGAAAAGTCGGTCCCGGTGATAAACACCAGTGCGGTCAATCCGGCAAATACAATCAAGGTAATCAGCCCAGCATTGACGGGTATGGCAGGGTCGATCCGAGTGGCCATCGCCATCAGTGGCAAGAAAATCGCTGCTTCCGCCACCACATACAATCCCAGGCCGGCATATTGCATACCGCGACTTGCACCGGATTCAGCCCAGCTGCGGGCCACCCAGCTGACCAACATGAAGGCACCTAAGAAGATTAACCAACCCCAGCCGCCAAGCATGGGGCCCAAGTTGCTCAAGATTCTCTCCGCCGGAAAGGCAGTCAACAAAATGCCTTCCAGGACCACAAAGGCAACGATGGCGGCGGCCAAGTGCATGTACGTCCGCTGAATGAAGGCTGCTCGCTCAGAGCGTTCTGCCAACGCAGCTACGCGCAAGTCACCTGGCGCGGCGTAAGGATTCTGAAAATCCATGTTTTTCTCCACTGATGTTTGTTCAATCGTGACCGGTTAGTGCGAGTTGCACGGACGAGTAGTTAGGTTCATCAATGCGTGTTACTTCGATCACGCGAACCACCCGCACGCAGCAGAAAACCTCCGGACACCTAACCTGACATTCTCCCGGCCATTGCAATATACCCCCATTTTCCCCAGGACGACCCTCCAAGTCCACAATTGTCGTCCTGCCGAAAGAACTCCATGGTCAAGAAGGCAAACAATGGCCGCCAGTTGGCTGGTTCAGCACAGGCTTGGCTGTTCGATGTGCAATGCGGCCTGGTCTCCCGTTGATTGCACGGCTCAGTTCGCCCTGCACATCCTCTCATTCGTCAGTGTCAACTTCTTCGGTAGGGACACCTTGGATCGTCTAACCGAAAGTGCGGCCTCGGAACTGGAGAGGGCCGTGTGCGGTGGTCGATAAGCCACCTCAACGGCTCCGGCGATGGCTCGGCGGAGTATCTTCCACATGTCGCTCATCGCTCATGGATGTGCACAGCGGCAAGTTAACTTTGGCGGTCAGCCAATTTGACTGGTGCTATGCAACATTCGTTTCTTGGACCGCGCGGCTGGGCCGTGTTGACCATCGTGATTGGATTTGCCCTTTCCTTTCAGTTGTTTCGCAAACCCGACAAAGACGTCCAGCGCACCGCGCCTGACACGACCCCTCAGCTGGATTTCGGAAATCGCCAGCTGGCCGTCGGCGCCGGTAGTCAACCTCACGCCGCACCTGTAGGCCGGGTCGTCTCCGGGCAACTGCCTAGCACGGATTTGCAGCCTCAAGCGGACCTTCGCTTGCCGAAGTGGGCCGTCCGAGGATCTCAGTTGGATGAATTGATCCGCAATCCTCCGCCCGGCGACGACCAAGTCGCCGATCTACCCGAGCTGCAGCAAATGCAACCTTGGATGCCTGGCAGTTCCAGTCCCAATCGACGACCAGTCGGTATGCAGCAGGATGGCCAGGTTGCGGGTACAGCCGACGAATTGGCGTATCGAGATTCACCTTGGGATCACGAGCAAGGTACTTCACGGTTGCAAGAGCCGACGACACCGTCCGCTGATTGGCCGGACCAACAGTTGGCGGCCCGGCCATTGACGCGACAGTTCTCGTCAATACCAAGCCAGCCACCACCGCAACTGCCTAACTCGCCGATCGGCAATCTGGTAGGTGCCAGTTCGATGCCTGCAATGCCAGACGATCCTCCATCGCGGCCGCAGGCCAAACTTTCTACTCAGCCAAGACCGGCACGGCGATTCGTCTACCAGCCGGGATTTCAAGCCGATCCGACGTCGCCCTAATACGGGTCGTGCGGACAAACGGCTCGCGTCATTCGGGCCCGATTTCTGCTAGCATGTGGGAGCGGTTGAACTCTCTCCAACGCATGTTCGTGGACTGGCTCTGTCCATCCTGGCCTTGGAGTTGGAGGCCGCCATCATGCGCGTGGACCATGAATCGCGCAACAACGCGCTCCATTTTCTTAGTCGAGGTATGCCATGTCTGAAAGAACAACATCGACCGTGTCACGCCGTGACGCTTTGCAATGGACCGCTGCGGGATTCGCCGCAATGTCGTTGGGTCAACGTAGTCTGGCTCTACCACCTGACGAAGTATCAATGCGTTTGGGGCTGGTGACCTATTTGTGGGGCAAGGACATGGAGCTGGACACCTTACTAGATAACTGCGAAAGCGCGGGCTTATTGGGTGTCGAGCTACGGACGCAGCACAAACACGGAGTTGAACCTAGTCTTTCCGATGCCGAACGTGAAGAAGTTCGTCAACGATTTGATAACAGCCCTGTCGAACTGGTCGGCTACGGTTCCAACTGTGAGTATCATTCCGACGATCCTGCCAAGTTGAAGGCCAATATTGAGCTAACGAAGCGCTACATCGAATTGATGCACGATTGCGGAGGTTCTGGTGTCAAAGTGAAGCCCAACGGCTTTCCCAAAGGAGTCGAGCGAGCAAAGACCATCGAGCAAATCGGTCGAGCGCTCAACGAAGTGGCTGAGTACGGTCAAGGTTACGGTCAAGCCATCCGTGTTGAAGTACACGGTAAGGGCACGAGCGAGTTGCCAGTGATTCGAGATATCTTTCAGATCGCCGATCATCCCAACGTTCACGTGTGCTGGAACAGCAACGCAGAAGACCTGGCCGGAAAGGGGTTGGAGACCAATTTCAACATGGTCAAAGACCGGTTCGGAGACACCGTGCACATCCGAGAGTTAAACGTGGGCGAGTATCCGTATCCACGGTTGATGGAGTTGTTCGGCAAGATCCAATATTCGGGTTGGATTTTGCTGGAAGCGCGCACCAATCCGGCAGACAAGGTGGCTGCCATGATCGAGCAACGCGAGTTGTTTGAACAAATGACGCGGCGGTAGTCTTCCGCCATGCCCGTGCGGTTCGCACGAGTTGGTTGACGCGTTGTGGCGGACATCTTCGAGGTAAAAACATGAAGGGGCGTGGCCTACGGATCTGGTCATTGGTGGTTGGTTTCGCCAGCGTCTCGGTTTTTGCGCACGCCCAGTCATCGAGCGCGCCCTCCGATCGAAGCGCCGGAGATGAGGTTCAAACTTTACGTTGGGAGATTGGTCCGACGGGCAGTCGGGCCAGCTTGAGAGGTTTATTCGCCGTTGACGATCGCGTGGTTTGGGCGACCGGTAGCCAGGCTACGGTGCTGCTTTCGGTCGATGGAGGTTCCACTTGGTCGGAGTGTGGACCGACCGGCTATCGAGATTTGGAATTCCGCGCCGTGCATGCCTGGAATGCTAGGGAAGCGTGTGTGGCCAGTGCCGGAACGCCGGCAGTCTTACTACGCACCGAAGACGCCGGCGGCTCCTGGCAGCGCGTGTTTGAAGCCCATTCCACGAGAGCGTTTTTTGATGGATTGAAGTTCTGGGATGCCGAACGTGGTGTCGCCTTCAGTGATCCCGTCGACGGCCGGCTGCTGATCGTTGAAACCGAAGATGGTGGCCGGAGTTGGCAGCCCGTCAAAAACGATCTGTTGCCGGTTGCTGCCGAGGGTGAAGCGGGTTTCGCGGCCAGCAACTCTTCATTGGCAATTGGAGCCGGCGGTCGGGTATGGATTGGCACGGGTGGAGCTCTGCAGTCGAACAGCCGCATTTACTACCGAGCTGATTGGAAATCACGGTGGCGGGTGCAAACCTGTCCGCTGCCAAGCGGGCCCGCGCAGGGTGTGTTTTCTTTGGCCGTCGGCCCCGAGCAGCAGATGATGGCCGTGGGTGGCGATTATCGACCTGAAGCCAAATCGCCGGCGACAGCTGCCTACAGCGCCGATGGTGGAGTTCATTGGACGTTGCCGGCGCAGCCACCTGCCGACTATCGCTCGGCCGTCAGCTTTGTTGGGCGACCGATTCGCGGCTGGATAGCCGTTGGTCCCACAGGATCCGACTTTTCCGCTGACGGTCAGCAATGGCAGCGTTTCTCGACCGATGGTTTCCACACGCTGGCCGCTGGTCAAAACCAGTTGTTTGCTGCCGGCGCCGATGGTCGCTTCGCGTTGCTGCGAATTGACTTGGATCCGTCCGAACGATAGAGCGCTCGCTGGCGTTTCGCAGCTAGTCAAACTTGCCAGTCAGCCGGGATTCTTTCGAACTCGGACCGGCCTGTTCGAGGGCTTCCAACACTTGCGATTCAGTCAATACGTCACGCAATAAGATGGGCTCTCGATTCTGATCTGCCGGATAGATGACCATCAGCGGGATTGAATTACTCTGTAGCTCGTCCAGCTTGTTCCGAATCTCTTCGGAAGGTTCCGTCCAGTCCGCCAACATGGGAACCACGCCGTTTTCTTCCACCAAC
>JANQOL010000152.1 GCA_028289675.1 Pirellulaceae bacterium | reverse complement strand
GAATCGGAGGCGGATCTGCTGCAATTGGCGGCCACGGTGATCGAACTGAGTAGCACTTCGGATTTCGCCGCCGCAGGTGGACTGTCTGAACTAGAAGTTGATATGGACGAAGCCATGCTGACGGCGCTGGTCCAGCGGTTGGACCTGATGAATCAACGCGGCGCTCTGGCGGACACCTGGAGACAAATCAAATACCGCGGTGACGCACTGCGAAGCGTCTTGAATCTACGAGCGTCCCAGTCCATTCGAACACGCACCGGATCGAAGAACCCATTTGAGTTCAGCTTTGATGACCACACCACCAACCTGGGCTTGGAGTTCGATTCGCCGTTGAACCGCCGAATCGAACGCAACAACTTCCGCTTTGCTCTAATCGACTACAACGCCGCCTTGCGAAATGTGATTGAAGCGGAAGACACGATCAAATTTGAAATTCGCACCGACCTGCGGGCTATCGAATTGGATCAGAATCAATACGACATCTCCATCGCCAGTGCTGCGTTGGCGTACGAACGGGTGGCCAGCACGCGTCTGCAATTGGCCACGGGCCAAGGCAACGTGACCGCCCGAGACTTCTTGGAAGCCCAGCAGGCCTACACTCAATCGCTCAGCTCCGTCGCGCAGCAACACATCGGCTACATCCAAGATCGCATTCAGTTCTTCTTGGACCTCGAACAACTGCAGGTCGATCCGGTCAATTTCTGGCCGGAACTGCGTAACGAAGAGTATCCATTCCTGCCTAATACCGATTTCGCCGGGACGTGCCCGGAACCGTACGGTCGATTGGCTTGCGGGCCGTGGTACAGTCGTTGCCTACTCCGCATGCGCTGCGTTCCACCGGGGACGGCAGTTAGCCACCGACCGGACGCTGGCATCACCGACCCGGCTGATCAGGCCGATCCGGAAGCTAGCCAGCCACCGTCAACCACAGTGCCTTCCACAGAACTGCCGTCCAAGACGCTGCCCAAACCGGAGGAATAAGCCCCGCGATGGTCTGCGTTTGAAAGAATGGGCAACCACCAGCGTTGATGATGCAGGCTCGTTGTCCGTGCGACTGGTACTAACGTCCCAGCAAATTGTCCAGAGAATGTTGGAATGCGGAGCACTGCCGCAGGTAAGCGATTTCGGTATGGGTGCGTCCAATAGCTCGGCTGCAGTCGTATTGCACTAGTCGCGGGTGGTCGGCCAGCTGACCAGAGGGTGTCGGCAGGATCCTCAGACTGGGCAAGCCCGCAAAACCGGCGGCGACCGGGGCGGATCTGCGATCGTAAAATCGGAATCGCTTGAGCACTGGATCTTGCGAGTTGTACAAGTTGACCAGTTGTTGCACGTTGCAAAGCGCCAGGCCGTAGCGCCCGCCTGGATGCAGGGCCGCGCGATCGAAGGCTGGAGCCGTCAAACTCAGGCGCACGTCTCTTCCAAGCTGGGCGTCGGGGGATGCTAGCCCCTTCGACACCGAGCGCCCCGCCAATTGTCCTCCAGCATCTAGATGCAATGCACCGCACAGAATGGGCCCGCCAAAGCTAAAGCCCAACATGCTCACGGGCACATCGGTCGACAGATCGGCCAGTAGGCAAGCAAGCAAGAATGACTCTACGTCCAACCGCGTCTTCTTGTGCAGCACGTCGCGCGCAAAGCCGTCTTCGCGTTCGCTGGGCCACGAATAGAGCACGAAATTCAGTGGCTGTTCATCACGAGCGGTCAGCTGGCGGTAGACACTAATGGCGCGCTGCCGGGCCAAAGTGCCGGACGTCCAATTGCCGTGAACATAAATCACCAAGCGCGTTTGCGGCAGCTTCTGCAAGTCACGATCGCCGTGCAGTTCCAGGCCTTCCGCAGACACTTGCAGCTGCAGCATCAAGTCTTGGAGCTGCGCATGATTCCAATGACCGCCCGTCAATCGATGTACGGATAGGTGCTGCGGCGAATGGAATTGCTGACACAGAAAGTCCGACGAACGGGAGTCGCAGTTGCCTAGGCGACGCGAGCTGATTTCCCAGAACGTGTCACTGGGCCGCACGACGAAACACGTTTGTTCACCGACCGGAGACGACACCTCACCGGCTTGCACAACCTGTTGCGGCGTCAAGCTGGCCGGATTGTGTTCGTTCGACAAGCTGCTTTCGGTAGCGAAGGTTTCTAGCTGCGAACGCGATTGAGCGACGGCAACCGTTGAAATCAACCACCCCAACAGGCACGCCATCAAGACGCGGCAGGTTTCTCTTCGTATTTGGTTGGGACAATCCGTGAGACGATTCATGCGGT
>JANQOL010000600.1 GCA_028289675.1 Pirellulaceae bacterium | reverse complement strand
CCGTGGGCGCGAAACCAAGATTTGAGTTGCGACTCCAATTGGCCGATCACTTCGTAGCGACGCTCGGCAGGCAAGTTGCGAGCTCGAAACCAAAGTCCGTCGATCTTGCCGAAGAAGCCTTCCAACTTTCGGATTTGAGTCGCGTCCAGCCCAAGCTCCACTTGAACTTCCGGCGCGTGCACCAGCCCCAGTAATTGCTGAGGAATGAACTCTCGATAATTGGCTTGCCCGGCTACCTGAGCGTCTTGGGCCGCAGCCAAACTTATTGGTGGCGCCAGCAGTCCGCACAAAATCAGGACCAACATTGGCTTGCGATTCATCTGTTTGCCTCACCTCTGAAGATTTATCTCGACTGCGTCGCCAAGGATCCGGCCACCGTGGCATGAATCCCTGCTGTTCTGATCAGAATTGCAAGTTTGGGACTGGACTTGTAATTCCTACCGACGGCGCGGACAGCCTACACGCTACTTTTGCAGCCGTCCGCCTAAGAATCTGTGGCATATGGTACTTTGCGCTAGTTTTTTTCCGGTTGGCATGGCGTTCGCTTATCACTGCCCACATCTTCGGCCACTTTGCCTCTCTATCGTTTGGAGTTCGTGATGCTAGTATTGACACGCAAACCTAACCAAAGCATTCGCATTGGTGATGACATCACCGTCAATGTTGTTCGCGTTCGCGGCAACACGATTCAATTGGGCATTGAAGCCCCGCGCCAAGTGAATATCGTTCGCAGCGAGCTGTTGGAGCATGAATCGGCCCAGGAATCCGGCCAGGAGATCGAATCGGCGGACACCGAAGATTGTGACAGGTGCGCCCAACCTGATCTCAGTTTGTTGGAGATGAGTTTAGGTGACAACCTGCGCTCGAGTCTGGTGACGGCGGTCTAGCGGCCTGGGAGCTGGACGGTTGGGCGCGGTGCTGGCAAACTGGTTGCATGAGCCATCTCATTCGCGGTCGGGCACTCAGCTGGGGCAGCTACGACCCGCCCGGCATCATCACCGCCGCCGTCTCCAGCGTGCTCGATCGAGCCTTGGACCAAGGTATTCGGCAGCGTTTGCGACGCATCCAACACCCGCAAGAAATGGTCGACATGGCCGCGGAGGTGGGATTAGCGATCTGGTCGGTCGAGAGTTTGGACGAATTGACCGACGTCTGTGAAGCCGTTGCCGCCTCTCGCGAGCGTCGGCGGAACCTGGTTGCCGTGGTTCGATTGAGTCCCCAATTGAACCAAGGGGTTCCAATTCTGGCGGAGTCGGGTGCACAGATTGTGGCTACCCAGGTAATATCGATACAGCGCGCATTGCGGCAGGCCGTGCCGCGAATCTCCCTTTCTCACCAGGGTTATCATCCGCTCACCTCTGGCCTGCTCCAGCGGCTGCCGTGGCCTGAGTTGGACACGGATTGACGTTCTCCAAGGTCCCACCACGATGTCCAACGACAACCTCACCTCGCAATTGCACACAGCTCTATCCGCGCTCAAGGATCCCGAGACAGGACGCACTCTGGGCAATACCGGACAGATCGAGTCTTTGGAGGTACAAGACGGTCAAGTGCGGTGCACGATCCAGCTGTCCTCCCATTCCTGGCCGATCCACGATGAGTTTCAGGAACACGTCCAGCAGACGTTGCGGGCGGCGACGGCCGAGCTGGACGACGTCCAGGTTTCCATCACTTCCTTGGATCGTCCTCCCGTCCCCATCGGACAAATTGGCTTGCAGGCCAAGAGCGTTATCGCGGTGGGCTCAGGCAAAGGGGGAGTCGGCAAGAGTACTTTGGCCACATCGCTGGCTCTCGGCCTGTCGAAAGCGGGTGCCAAGGTCGGATTGATGGACGCCGACGTGTACGGTCCTAGCATTCCTCATTTGCTGGGCATCTCGGGACGCCCGGAAGTCGTCAACGGCAAGATCAAACCCATTTACTTTGATCAAATACCAGTCATGTCCATGGGCTTCCTGGTGGAAGAAGATCAGGCAGTCATCTGGCGCGGTCCCATGCTGCATGGATCTATTTCGCAGTTTCTCCGAGACACTTATTGGGGGCCGTTGGATTATCTGGTCATCGACATGCCACCCGGTACAGGTGACGTAGCGCTGACCTTGTCACAAATGATTCCGCTGACTGGAGCCGTGGTCGTCTGTACTCCCCAGCAAGTCGCATTGTTGGACGCCATCAAGGCGATGGCCATGTTCCGCAAGACGAAGATTCCCATCTTGGGCATGGTCGAGAACATGAGTGGATTCGTCTGTCCAGATACCCAAAAGCACTATGATATCTTCGGAAAAGGCGGCGCGCGCGACAAAGCGGAAGAGCTCGGCGTACCATTCTTGGGCGCCGTACCAATAAACATCCAGTTGCGTCAAGAATCCGACCATGGTAACTTGAAGGGCGGATTGGAAGATCCAGTGTGCGACGCGGCGATGAACAAAATTGTTCGCTCGTTGGTGCGGCAAATCAATGACCAGGCGGCTCAGACTCCCCACGGCGCCGCCCTGCCCGTCCTATAGGTCGACCGCACCCGTACGGCCGCTGTCGCAGTTCGTCGTGTGCAGCGTCGAAAACGTGTCGAGTGCGACCATGGCATCTCTCGCTTCGCGTCCGATAGCGCCATCATCTTTCGTGACCGCCGCCGGCCTGCTGCGGTTGGGCATCCATGATGCCGATCTCCACGCCGGCTGCTGGCTTCAATCTTGGCTGGATAGCGCCGACATTCGCCGCCAACTGGGAAGCGGTCTGTGCGACGTGTTGGAACGACGTGTCCAAGGTGGCATGACCCTGCGCTCGCACTGGCCCAGACCGTGGAGCGCCAGCTTGTCGCAAGCTTGGGGACCACGCTGGTTTTACACACATACGCGTCATCTGAGCTCGCACCGGACGCTGGTATCTATCGTCAGTTCCCGCAACGGTCGCCATGGCCAACGGCTTCGGCGCTGGCCCATGTTGCTGGACACTGCGCTCAGGGCGCTTCCCAGATCGACCGATTTGTTGTTGGTCCCCAAGACGACTTTGCACGATCCGCTGCGCGAATACGCACTGCGATCCGGTATGCCGACAATCACAGTGCGCCTCCCGAAAACCAGCGACAAACTGGCGGACTGGTTGATGCGTTGTTTGGAAGACACTGAGTCTCCCAGCTCGTGCAAGCCCGATACCGTGTTGGCCATTTCTTCCGGACTCGATGCGGACAAACCCGCTTTGGAGCGTGATGCGGTCGCCATCGGTCTGGCCGACCGCGTGCACGCGCTGCGCGTTCGGACAAGTGGCAATATCGAACGTTGGTTGCATTGGCGGCTAGGCAATCCGCAGTTTCCGGTCGGCACCGTCAGCGTCAACATTGAACCCACCGACAAGCCCCCGGATGACAGTTTGTGCTCGCTGCTCAGTGCCGGTGCAATTGGAAGCTACACTTCTTCCTCGCTGCCGGTACATTCCGCGCCTTCACATGAGCAAGCGGTTACCGGTAGCAGTCGGTTCGTGCAACAGTTGTGCTATGGACCAGTGACCGGCACGACCAAGAACCACTGGTCACGGGTTTGGGACCATTTTCTGTGTCACTGCACACGCGGCAGCTCGGGGACTTTGCCTGGTGAAAGTTCGCACGCCTATCGTCACCGGCTGTGGTTGGCCGGGCAGGTTCCCGAGCTCGACCCCTTCCAAACACTGTGGCAAATCTGTCACGAGGGAGTACTACGGGGTTCGGCGACGCTGAATCGAACCGACCAACCTACGGTCAGCTTCTCGGAGGTCCCGCTGCCCGAATTGCTGGCTCGCCGTACGTTTCGCCCGCACCTAGGCCGTTGGGATTGGGAACCCTTCGGTCTGCTGATTGAGCGACGAGTGCTGGAACAACTGGGCGCGCGACCCGTCGTGTATGGCTCAACGGCGACCTACGCCACACTGGATGAATCGTCCCGGCCGTTCTTCCAGCCGGCTGGGAAGCAAGGATCGTGGGAGCGGGAGTGCGAGTGGCGGCTGAAGGGAACCCTGTCTTTGAAAGACTTGTCTCCCGATGCCATTCGGCTCTTCGTTCGGTCACAGCAACAGGCTTGGCAGCTGTCGCGACACGTCCCGTGGCCCGTGCTGTGGATAGAGGCCCGCTCAGAGGAAAGAACATAATCGGAGGAGCCAAGTAGTTTGTTTCCGATTCCGGCTCGGACTGGGTTGCCATGTATTTCGCGTCGCCTATCCTGGAATTCGCGCACGCCAACCGTTTCAGACAAACCGTGCTAGAGTCATCTCCGACCGCTTGCGCTTCCCTCCATGCCAAGAACGAAAGTCCCGCCATGAAGTCTATGAACCGCTTGTTAGTTTTGTGCACCGTGTTGGGAATTCACTCTGTCGCCATGGCGCAGGCTCCGCAAGGGTTTACCAGTCTGTTTAATGGCGAAGACTTGTCTGGCTGGCACGGCCGTCCTCATCTGGACCCGCGGAAGTGGCCCGACACGACCGACGAACAGCGTGAGCAATGGAATGCCGATCGGGATGAACATTGGACCGTACAAGATGGTGCAATCGTCAACGACGGTCACGGAGTGTTTTTGACCAGCGATCGAGAGTACGGCGACATCGAGCTGCGAATTGAGTACAAGACGATTCCCAAAGCGGACAGTGGCATTTATCTGCGAGGATCTCCTCAGGTACAAATCTGGGATAGCACTAACGAACAACAATTTGAGCTGGGCGCCGACAAAGGTAGTGGCGGCCTGTGGAACAATAGCCCCCACGCACCCGGCAAAGACCCCTTGGAACTGGCTGACAAACCCTTTGGAGAATGGAACGCCTTTCGCATTTTGCAAGTGGGGGCAACCACTAGCGTCTGGCTGAACGACAAGCTAGTTGTGGACCGAGCACCGATGGAGAACTATTGGGACCGGAAACTGCCTCTGTTCGTCAAGGGCGTTATCCAACTGCAAACGCACGGCGGTGAAATCCAATGGCGGAATCTGTACATCCGTGAGTTGGATGTCGAGCAAGCCAATCGCTGGCTGCGCGAGGACAAGTCACAGACATTCGAGCCGCTCTTCAACGGTCGCGACTTGAGCGGATGGAAAGGCGCGGTGGAGAACTACGACGTTGTTGATGGAGCCATCCAATGCAAACAGGGTCGCGGCGGGGTATTGCATACCGAAGAAGAGTACGCCGACTTTACAGTACGCTTCGAATTCCAACTGCCGCCCGCCGGCAACAACGGACTGGCCATTCGTTATCCAGGAGAAGGTGATACCGCCTACACCGGTATGTGTGAGCTGCAGGTACTGGACAATCGAGCCTCCGTGTATGCTGAACTGGACGCGCGGCAGTATCACGGCTCCGCGTATGGCATGCTTGCCGCAGCTCGCGGCTATTTACGACCGGCCGGGCAGTGGAATTTTCAGCAGGTAACGGTGAAAGGCTCGACCATTCAAGTCGACCTGAATGGCACCCGCATTCTCGACGGAGATCTGAGCCAAGTTTCCGAATACTTGGACGACCGCGCTCATCCCGGCAAAGATCGAACCCACGGCTACTTTGGCTTTGCCGGGCACAGCGATCCCGTACGCTTCCGCGCCATTGAGATCACTCGCCATTAGATGGATGAGCATTTCGAGCAGAGTTTTGTCGAGTACTACTAGGTGGCGATGCCGGATCGTAGGTAAAAGATCACTTGCCAAATGCGGTCAACCTCGCCGCGTTCGATGACTTCGATCGGCTTGAGGCCGTCGAAAGCATCGTTGGGCTGTTCCATCCACGGCCCAATCGCGTCCTTCTGAATGACTTCAGACAACGCATCAACGACTCGCTTGAGTTCTTTCAAATGGCGCATCACCGTCGCTGAAGGCTGCTTGCCTGCTTCGATGCTGGCGAGGTTGCGGGTCGACATCGGAACGAGTCGAGCGAATGTCTCACGATTAAGGCCGAGTCGATCCCGCAGACGAAGTGACTTCCCAGCAGGCGTTTCGACGATTGGCATGATGTCGAGCGCCGAGACAGCGACGGCAGCTTGGTGCTGCTTCTTCACCGTAGTTTTTTTCCTGGTCTTTCGTGCGACTTTCTTCGCCATCTTGAGCACCTGATTCGATGTGTCGTCGGAAGCTCTTCGTCACTTAGAATATTACATGCAAAAATGCATGCTGTCAAGTGCTCAGTCGGTCGGGTGACACCACAGAAACTCGACTTGTCGTCCATAGGTTATCGGAGAACACGACCAGATTGGAGCCATCATTGTCCGCCGAGGAGCGCACAAGAATCGCCTCCAGATTCGCTTCGGCAGCCAGTCGTCCAATCCGCTGCGTGACAGGCTCGCGCCCGGCAGCACCCACTTTTCGCCAGTCACATTCGAGCATCCGCTGCTCGGAAACTCGCAATGATTGCAGGTTGCGACCAGCGGTCAAATCGAGAACCCGTGAGAGTTCTACGTGGATTGCCACAAACGTCCGAGGCATCGAGGTGTTGATTGGGAGCCCGTAGTAACGAGCATGAGCGAGCGTTTCTTCAAGCGCCGTTTGTGGTGTTAGACTGCCGTAGATTGCCGGCACTCCCACCGGGTTCCACCTGCCGCCAAATCGCTTTGCTCCCTCGCCTGTAACAAGGTCACGTGCAGTCGCGTACTTCGGTGAGACGGAGCGATAGATTTCGCCGTGAAACTCCCTCGCTGCAGCTGCGAGGTTCGCAACCCGCTCTTTCAAACTCAACGCTCGTTTCCTCCTTCGCCGAAATCGTAACCCGCATGTTGCAAGATCGTCGCGGTGGCGGATAGTCGTTGTTTGTAGCGGTTGTCCCGCGGATCGGTGTTGTTATTGAGAAAAGGGTGCGGTTGGAATGTGCTGACTTGGTGCTGGCCACGCAGCGGGATTGCTGTTGGGAACCAAGATTTCCTGACCGTTGGTGATTTCGGCCGATGTCATGGTTGGCGCGCTTGACCACTCGAACGTGGCGGCATCCATGGGCAGCGCCGACGCTGATTGACCGTAAGACGTAGAACTGGTGGCCCGCGCATAGTCGGTTGCCTCGCGGTACTGAGTCATTCCACTGATGGGCACGATGTGAGGCGTCAGAGCGATGATGACTTCAATGCGTTGTACGTCGTCATTGGATCGACTGAAGAGCTTACCAATCACCGGCTGCTCTCCTAACCAGGGAATCCATTTGCTGCGATGATCGTCACTCTCCTTGATCAGGCCACCGATGATCATACCCTTGCCATCGGGCAATAGCACCGTGGTATTTGCTTCGGTGGTATCCTCTTCAGGCAGGCCGCTGTCCGGGTTGATTCGCCCTCCGGAGACTTTGGGCTCGACCGTTAGTAGCACTTGATTATCTCGGGTGATCGTCGGTTGGACTTGCAATACCACGCCGATGTCCAAGAAATTGACGCTCTGCAACGTGCTGGTTTGCGTGGTCGTCGTCACGAAGTAGCCGAATTTGGAGCCGATTTGAATGCGCGCCTGCTGCCCGTTCACCACCAACACTTTGGGAGCCGCCAAAGTCTCGACTTCTGACTTGGAACGCAGCGCTTCAATCATGCCATTCAGATCAGTGCCTTCCAGACCCATCATGAAACCAGGACTGGCCGCACCGTTCGCGAAACCTTGAGCTTGTACGTTCACTCGGGCGCCGGCGACTCGTGCTATGCCCAACAGATTAACGCCGTGCCGCTGGTCGTTGGTCAGCGTGACCTGCATGACGTGAGCTTCGATCAGCACCTGGCGCGGTGGGTTATCCACACTGGCCAAGTACATAGAAATGGCCTGCATACGGTCCGGGAAGTCCTCGACCACAATGCGTTCGCGAGTTTGCCGAGTGCTCTCTAGGTTGACGGCGTGCACGAAGGCCTTGCCGCCGGGAGACAGCAAGCCATTGACGACCTCCTGCACTTCCTTGGCCGACGTGTAGTTTAGATCAAATACTTGCACGATCTGCCCCGGCGCGTTTGCCGTTTGCGGCTGCTGTGCTTCGCCATTGCCAGGACGATTTACGAAAATGATGTTCTCTTGCCGTGTCCAAACCAAGCCATTGATTTTTAAAATCGCATCCAACGCTTCCCACAGGGGCACGTTCGTCAAAGTCGTGTTGACTTTACCTTGCACGCTCTCGGCCACCACGATGTTGATCTGGCTCTCTTCGGCCAAATGGGCCAATACCAGTCGCAGATCCACGTCTTGTGCAAAGATGCTGACCCGCTGATCCGCGCTGCGAATGTCCAACTGGTTCGCCGGCAGTTGGCCGCTGCTAAGCGGAATTTGCAACGGCTCTGGTGGCTGGTTCTGCGCCGTTCTCAATACCGGCTTCGGCGGGTCAAAGCGTAGCCCTCCCGGGACCGTCGGTAGATCACCGGCGGTCTGGGCTACCAGAGTAGAATGCAAGCATTGCAACCCAAGTAGGCAAACTAGTGCGAGTCGCGAGGACATATAAGCTGCACCATCAACGAAACGGTTGCCTCAAAATCGTCGACAACAAGACATCTCAAGAAGCAAAGTTGGTGACCATTGCGCGCAGTAACTCCCAGACCCGGACAGACTAGGGAGTCCATACGCTTCGGTTAGATCGGCATCGCCTGTCCAGAGAATCTCTACAAACCGCAAGATTGCCACATTTTGCCAACTTGGCGCCTTCGGTGTCTCGATCGGCTGCGCCATTTGCTAGCAACAGGGCTGCGACTTACTGGATTGAATCTGAGCTCTGACGCGTGGGCTTAAGAATCAGGTGAGTTGGCAACACCCGGTCAACTTGCAGTCCAGCTCCCAATGAATCACCGGACTCCAAGATTCGATCACCGAGCATGACGACATCGCGGCGACCGGAACGGAACCGATATTTAAGTGGCAACTGCGTGAGCTCAGCTGCCAACTGAGTTTGCACTATGTGCTCTGGTTGGCCAGCCGGAATGGTTGGCGTCTCAACTTTTAACTTCGCCGCTGAAACAGCCGGATCCGGTTTGAGATTCCGATAGCTGGCTAAGGGATTGGGGCCATGCAGAAAACTCAGGTCAGTGTCGGACCATTTTTCGTGGCGCTCGGATACAGGTTCAGCTGTCTTCCGAACCGCAGGTGCGGTTTCCATAGCACTGGCAACTTCTGACGCCGCTCCTCCGGTGTTGGAGGAATCACTGAGTTTGGACGAATTGCCGGCGCCCGACGAATCACCCCATAGTACGTAGCCCAAAATGATCAGCAACACCGGAATGGCCGCCAGTTTGTGCTTGGCATACGGATCGGTCTTCTTTGCCTTCTGCTTTTTTCGTGAGCTCATGGCCGATGTCTCTGAACTTGGTTTTTGCGTCTTGAGGCACTACACGTGGATCTCAATGTGCTTTGTTGGTCCCATTTGCACTAGTCGATCGTCGGAAAACGCGATGCGTTAGAAACAATCAACTGTAACTGAGCCGCGCAAGTCTCTCCGTATTCGTCTGTAGCGTTCAATTGAAAGCTCGTGATTTTGGTTGGTCGTTCCAACACGTCTAGATCACTCAACAGGTACACCATGTTTTCGTACATGCCTTTAACACGCAGATCGACTTGGATGGCGTTTCCATTGGTTCGGGGCTCTTCGCGAAAATTCGTCATCTCCAAATGGCGTCGTTCAAGCAGCAGCGAGAACATTTCGAGCACCGGTTGTTCGGTGCCGACGTGCAGGGTGTATGACTGCTTGAACTTCTCGCACAACCGCTCCAGCTCTTGGGTCAATTCCTCATTTTCGCTCTCTAATGCGGGCGCCAATTCCCGCAATCGCTGCGACTGCTCTAACTGCTTCCGAGATTGTGTTTGGGCTCGTACGGCGGGCGCGATGCCAAAATAGTAGCCGGCTATCAGCAGGCCCAGCATCGCCGCCAAAGCTCCAAGATGTATTTGTATGTTCTTCATGAATTTGCGAATATCTGATTCTGACCGGTGAATTCGAAAATCTATGACTTAGAAACTGAGCCGCAACGTGAAGATCAAGTCCCCGTGCGATCCGCTCTGCTCCAAGCCACTTTGCAGTTTGACAGCGCTAAACATCCCGCTTTCATTGAGCATTCGAACCACTTCGGCGGAATGCCCTGGACTATCCGTACGTATGCTGACGGACACGTGGCCATGCTCATCTGGTTTTTGTGTCTTAGGCTTGCGCCCTTTGTCGGATGCGGTCGAGGCAGGGGCACTGAAATCGAACGATTCTAGTTCCAGTCTTCCATCCAGACGCTGTTTGATTTCCGACAGGACCGCCAAAACGGGCAGAGGTGAGTAAGCTGATCGCAGATGCTTCTGCCGCTTGGAAACTAGCTGGCAAATTTGAATTTTGCGATTCAATTCCTGGTTCTTGCCTTGCAGGGTCCGCGAATGCCGCACACCCGGTGAATCTCCGGACGAGCCGTCGCGTCGAGAGGCGAACCATTGTCCGACCACGATCACCGCCAACACGCACACAGCTGTACCACTCAGCAATTGGCACCAGCGACGCTTGGAACGCGATTTTTGAAAGCGCTCCGTTGCTGCCGCTGGCAACAAATTTACGCTACTTTGCATTGGAGACTCCCAACTCTGCCAGCGACGCGGCTGTTGCGTAGTTGGCCGACAGGTGACCGCTAGACCAGCTTCGTCGCCAAGCTCGAACGTCAATTGCCAGTTCCGCGTCCAGCATCTCCGTTAGACTCGCGTGCATCGCTCCACCGCCCACCAACCACAGTTTGCTCGGTGCCCGGTCCTTGTTTCGCCACCGCACGTAGTCGATGGCCGCCTGAATTTCCAACGCCATCCGCTGACAACAGTGGCGCATCCAGCTGCGAGTCTCACTGATGGCCTCGCAGCCGGGCGCTGGTTGTTCGCATTGCTGGATCCAGCGTGCCGCCTCATCGGCATTTAAGTGAAGGTCTTGTCTCGCTTGCGATGCGATTTTCTGCAATCCACCGTGGTTGAGGCGCCGAACGTAGGCTGGTTGCCCATCGACGACAGCCACCAGAGTCGGATCTCCAAAACTCCAATCGACCATCAATCCAGCTTCATCTGGCTTCGGTTCAGTATGTTGATAGGCTCGAGCCATGCACCACGGCAGGCCGTCAATGCGTCGAGGCGACATTCCTACCGACTCTAGCGATTCTCCGACCAGCCACGACAGCGACTCGGGAACACTGAAAATGCGTTGCTTGGGTTTCGCTTCCGAGTCCACCAAGTTTGCCCAACAGCGTGGACCGTCGTCCCCAATCGATTGTTGGAGTGCGGATTGCAGAACGTCCGAGCGGTCCGCTTCTTTGGTGACATACACGCTGCGATAGTCACAGACGGCCATTGAAAGCACCACACTGACTTCCGCCCGGCGGCTGGGACACGCTTCGAGCACGGAAGCAATGCGGGCACACAAGTTCCGCAATTCGCTGGAAGTCCAAGCTTTCGCGGACGGAGTGGCAAGCGAGCGCCGTTGTTTAAACGGGTTATGATCCGTCCGGCGATCCCCGTCTGGCTGAGTTGTTTCTTGTGCGCTGGCTTCAGCCAATGCTACCCGCTCAATCCGAGTCGGAATAGAAACCGCCATGGACCGTAGACTTCGATCCGCGCGGCCTGCCATCCACACAATCTTGGTTTGCGATTGACCAATGTCGATGCCCAGACCACTGGTCGTGTTCCAGGTCAATCGTCGTTTCAGAGTTCGCAGGGGATTTGACATGGCCGGTGTTCTCCGACAATTCACGAAGGCTAGGCGGTTTGTCCGGCGGATTGCACATCTAAAATCGGCAGCAGTACCGACGCTACAACAACACCCACAAAGATGCCCAACACGATGATGATTACCGGTTCACTTAACTTGAGGATAGACTTCAGTTGTTGGCTACCTTCATTGCGGTAGTGCGTCCCAGCCGTGGTCAGCACGGACTCCAATTTGCCTGTGCGTTCGGCCATGACCAACATGGCGGCGGCGCCCTCGGGCAAGAAATCAAATTCATCCAGGTTTTGGGTAAGTCCTTTACCTTCGACAACGTCGTTTTCCCAACTGGCGGTCAACCGATCGACCAGCCCACCAGAAGACGAGTTGCGAACCAACTGAATCGCATCCAACAGCGAGATTCCGTTGCACAGCAAGTGCCCTAAGCGAACGAACAAACGTCCAATGGTCAGTTGACTCAGGGTGGGACCGATAACTGGTAAGACAAACGCCGCCCGATGGATCCACTGCTTTGTCTGAGACTGAGACAGCAGCGTGGCCAGGATCAGTGCTCCGGCAATCAGGGCGGCCGTGATCCAGCCGATGTTGCCTCTTATTTGACGAGCTCCTTCCAGTAGAACTTCCGTCAGCAAAGGAGGGGACACACCCATGGATTGGAATGAATCTTCAAACTGTGGGAGCACGAACCAAATCAAAATGGCTGCGACTCCCATGGCGGCCATGCCCAGAATGATCGGGTAGGCCAGCGCTCCACGGATTGTTGATCCGAGTTGCAGTTCCTCTTCAAGCTGGCTAGCAGTCTGCCGCAAAACTTCAACCAGACGGCCCGACGCTTCGCCGGCCTGCACGCTGGCTGCAACCTCCCGACCCAGCACATGTTCTTGCGCCAGTACGGCCGCGCTGAGACTGTTTCCTTGGCTGATGTCTTCGAAAACGGCTTCAAAACTGTCTTTCAATGGACCTGGCGGACAACTTTCGGCCACCAGTTCCAACGCTTCGGCCACATCGATTCCTGTCTCCACCAACAACGACAACTGACGAAACGCTATCAGCAGGCTACGTTTGCTGATTCTCGGTGCGAACAGTGACCTTGCGAACTGCCAGCCAGCAACGCTGTTAGGCTCGTCGGTAGCGCCCAACTCGAGGCCGTATTTTTTGTCCGAGACAGTGGTAATGTGCATAGCTTCTCAGTTCATTTGACGGCCAGCACGACTTGGCCGCTCTTTGCCCGTCTGCTTTAGTCCGTGGAGGCGACGCGAATCACTTCGTCAATGCTGGTAACGCCAGCTTCGGCCAGCATGCGAGCTTCCTCTAGCAGGGTAGCTCCACCCTGCAATTTCAACTGGCGGCGGAAGTCGGAAATCGAACCGTCACCAGAGATGATTTCGCGGACCGATGGATTCACCGCCATAACCTCGTAGATGCCTTGCCGACCGACGTAGCCGCTGTCGAAACAGGTTGGGCAGCCATCACCTCGCGCGAACGGTTGATGCGGTAATTCGTCGTAGCCCACCAGTTGCGCCTGATCGGGCGTGGGATAATGGGAAGTGCGACATTTGGGGCAGATCTTGCGCACCAGGCGCTGGGCCACGATGCCGGCCAAGGAGGCCGCAATCTTGTAGGGTGGTATACCCATGTCGCGCAGCCGCGTAATCGTCGATGCGCTGTCGTTGGTATGCAGCGTGCTTAAGACCAAGTGACCCGTCAGCGCGGCCTGAATAGCCACCTCAGCGGTTTCCGAGTCACGGATCTCGCCAACCAGAATAATGTCCGGGTCCTGGCGAAGGATGCTCCGCAACGCGGATGCGAACGTCATTTGGCGCGCGGAATTGACTTGTACTTGATTGACCAATTCCAGCTGATATTCGACTGGATCTTCGACGGTAACGATGTTGCAGCCAACGTGTTTGATCGACTCGACCGCAGAATACAGCGTCGTCGTCTTACCGCTGCCGGTCGGTCCGGTTACCAGCACCAGACCATGCGGTCGCCGCAGAATTTTGCGGATAGTTGTGAGCCGATTTTCGGGGACACCGAGTTGATCCAAATCAAAGGTGATGGAGCTACGATCGAGCACTCGCATCACTATTTTTTCACCCAACACAGTCGGCAAGGACGAGACGCGCAGATCGACTTCTCGATCGTCAACCCGCACGTGAAAACGCCCATCCTGGCTCTTGCGCTGTTCGGCGATATCCAGTTTGGCCATGACCTTGATGCGGGACACCACGGCCGGATGCAGGTCGCGCCGCGGCTTGAGAATCTCCCGCAGGCGACCGTCAACGCGAAAACGAATCACGCTGCTGCGCTGCGAGGGTTCGATATGAATGTCGCTGGCACCCTGACGCACTGCCTGGACGATCAAGTAGTTCACCAGATTGATAACGGGACTGCCATCAGCGATGATCTGAATACTGTCGGTGTCGAAGAAGACCTCTTCGGACTTCAGCTCGATTGCGTTGTCGTCCAGATCGGCCGTGACCACGTCGACTTTGAAGTCGTCTTCATAGCAGCGAGCCAACAACCGCTCGATGGAGCTCTTTAAACTGAGCACGGGTCGCACTTGGCAACCGGTTAGCTCTTCGAGCAAATCCACGGTTTCCAAGTTTTGCGGTTCGGCCAGAGCCACCGTCAACTGGGAATGGACCTTGAACAGCGCCAAGCAATTGAGCTGCTCGGCTATTTCGCGCGGTATGGTGCGAACAATCGCTGGATCCACCAACCCCTCGCGCAATCGCACCCAGGGGAAATCCAGATGGTGTCCAATCAGTGGCAGTAGATCGGCTTCGGCGATCAGTCCTAGCGATAGGAGTGCTTCTCCCAAGCGGACCTGGTGATTTTTGTGCAACTCCAGGGCTTGATCCAACTGCTGCCGGTTGATCAATCCAGCGCGCAGCAATCGCTGACCTAGTGGTAGATCCACTAGTTCTGATTCCGCCTGATAAGATTGATCGACCGCGACCGTGGTCATTGGGAAAACTCACGTAAGGCGCTACGAAGATCGTCCGAGACCATCACATAATCGCTCAAGCCCGTGATTTCTAACACTTCTTTGCACAGCGGTTGTGGTTCCGCCAACACCATCCGTCCTCCGCGGCTGAGCAGAGATTGTTGCGCGTCCACAATGAACTCCAATCCCTCGCTGGCCAGCAGTGGGCATTCGCTCAGGTCCAAAACCAGCATCATCCGCCGATTGGCTAGACTGTCGTGCACGGCCTGTCGGCATTGCTGCAAACAGTCGCCTACCAGCGAATTACGCGCCTTGATGACACTGACCGAACCGATGTTCTGAACGCCTAACATGCATCTGTCCCTATGACTTTTTGGCCAACGGCAGAGACAGCGTGAATCGGGAACCCTTGTTCAGTTGGCTGTCCACGGCCAATTCGCCGCCATGTAGTCGGGCCACCTCCATACAGAATGCCAGCCCTAGTCCATTGCCTTCGACGTCGTTGACTCGTTCGTCTTGGCAGCGATAGAAACGCTCAAAGATCTTGGGCAATTCCTCCTCAGCGATGCCGATCCCAGTGTCTTCCACGGCAATGGCCAGATGCGTTTCCATTTGCTCTGCCATCAATCGGATCTCGCCGCCGGCGGGCGTGTACTTGATGGCATTGCCCAGCAGATTCACCAAACACGAAGTCACTTTCTCCTTGTCCGCATGAATCGTCTTTAGGCTGGGTGCGATTCGGCAATTCAGCTTCAGTTGCTTTTCTCTCAACAGTGGTGTGATGTGCTCTTGGATCTCCTGCATCATCCGCAAGACATCGAAGGCTGCGATGCGGACTGTCATGGATCCCGCTTCCAGCTGCTGAATGTCGAGCAACTGGTTGAGCAAGCGCCCCATCCTCCCGGCTTCGGAATTGATGATATTGAAGAACTCACGCTGCTGATCGGGCGAGATGTTTTCGATTTCCAACAAGGATTCGGTATAGGCCCGGATATTGGTCAGGGGCGTGCGCAGCTCGTGGGTAGCTGATGACAGAAACTGCTCATGAGCCTCATTCGCCAAAGACTGTTGAGTAATGTCTTTCAGCGTCCATAGGAAGCCCTCGGCTTCGTCGACCCGACCTTCCAAAGGCAGACGGCTGAGTTGCAACACACCGTGATGAGTTGCCGTGCCCTGGTGCAGCACAAACGTCCTCGGTCGCGTTCCCTTTAGCAGTTGCGGTTGTACGTCGGACCAGTTGCTAACGCCCCAGTGATTCAAGCAGTCGGCGATGGTCGTGCCGGATAGTTGCGGTTCTGATTCTCCATCCAAGTTCATCAGATTCAGCCAAGCCGGGTTGGCGTAGCTGAGTCCACCTTGGGCATCGGAGGTAGCGATGCCGTCAGGCATGCTGCGAATCGCTCTGGCAAATCGCTCTGTCTTGCGGCCGGACTGCTTACTTTGCAAGCGACGTTCAATGCTTTGATCCAGGCTGCGATCCTGCACCAGTCTCACCATCCGATTCCATCCTTGGCTAACGAGAGAACGGTGGGCGAGCGGATACAGTTGCTGTACCGTGGCCGCGGAGTCCTCGTTACCCACTGAACGCAGCTGTTGTTCCAGGGTCTCGGCGGCGCACAAACGCGTTCGAAAGCGAGCCATGTGCAGTGCCAACAGCAACCCACCGGCCAGGGAGCCGGCGACCAGTAGCAATTGAACGATCTGCTGATGAGCAAACGACTGGGAAGCCAGCAAGCCCAAGACGAACAACACGGCGCCACTCAAGACCAACGTGTGGAGCGCTTCTCGATACAGACTACGACTGCGCTTGGAATTCATGGTCGCCTCCCTAGCAAGTCGCTGATTGCAACGTGGATTGGAACGTTCGCACCAGGTCTTTGGGGGAGAACGGTTTGTGAAACACTCCGCTGAGGTTGAGAGCAGCTTGCAGATATTGCAAATCCAGCTCGTGGCATTTGGCCGTGCATAGAAAAGTGGGTGTGAGCAGATTGGGTCCAGTCGCCCGCAAGCTCTCTAGCACCTCGATACCTGTTCTGCCGGGCATTTGTTGGTCCAGCAGAATCAGATCGAAGGGTCTAGCGGTAGCGGCTTCGTAGGCTGAGGTCCCGCAACGATGGACTTCGACTCCAAACCCAGAGCTCTTGAGAACAAACTCCAACAGGTTGGCCAGTGCAAAACTGTCTTCTGCGACTAAAACGCTATGCATCGCAGTCCGCCCAAGTTGCTGTGAAGGGGATCGCTAGAACGAGAAGTGCGAGCTCATGTTGATTCGCAGCTCACCAGTCGTCGAGTTGAACAGCCAGCCTCCCGCGTCATCCACGTCGGCAGGAGCCAAAGCCGCATTACCGGTCACTGTCTTGACCGCCGCGCTTTCCACACCACCGACCTTGGCTTCTGGAAAAGGACCCTTCAAATAGGAGGTCAGGTCCGTGGCGAGGGTGGCAGGGTAGCTGCCAATATCAGCTCGATATAGTTCGATCGCGCTCCGCAACGTGGCCAACGACTGCAATGAAGCGGCCTCGCGTGCGTCATCGGCTCGATCATAGAACTTGGGAACAGCCACCGCGGTTAGAATCGCCACGATGATGATAACGACTACCAGCTCTACTAGCGTAAAAGCCGATCTTTGTGACGTTGGATGTCTCATTCTAGTTTCCTACCGCGAGGCTCTAGGGGCAAATCGCTTCACAATGGTCGCTACCTGTTCAAACTTCGCACGAACAGATTCCGGCGAGTGTGAAAACCTAGCCCACTCCGAAAAACTAGCAAAAAATAATCATCACCTTTTTACAAATTGTCGGGCTCAACCTCTCGTGACTCCGGGGATTCGTTCGGCTGTTCGATAGCAACTGACGTGTCCTCTCACTTGTGTTCACCGCCCGCTCACACGTTGTAAGGCTTGTATCAGTTGATTCGTTCCTGATAGTTGGTCTGACTAGTGCCTGCCGAGAATCACGCGCATCAACGCGTTTGGAAACCACTGCCTGAGCCATGCTCAGTGGGGGCCGAAGCCTTCTTTCGCGAGCGTCTTGGTCCGCGACTAACCGTCATAAACGATTCAACCACTCGGACCCCGGACGTCTGGACCACGCTGCAGATTTCCGAGCATGGTGATCAGCAACGACTGGATCAGCTGTTGCGCGATCCAGATAAAGCCGCGTCGACGCGCTGCTTTCGCTTGTCAAGCGGCGCGACTCTGATCGCTACTCCGCTGGGGCCATCGGCGCATCCGCTGCTGGTCGCTGTCATCAATGCTGGGGAGTCACTAGCTCGCCAATTGGTTAACAGTACTGTCGAAAGCTGGTCGTTACGGAGCGAGGTGCAAGCGGCTCAAGTGGCTTTGGATGAATCAGCCATGCAGCTGGCCCAGAGCTTCGAAGAACAGAATTGGCTGCGAGGTTTCGCGCAGCATGAGACCAACATTTCTCAAGTTTCCGACGTCAATGACGTCGCCTCGGGTATTTTGGAACCCCTCTTATTCTTGCTACGCGCCGAAGAGGTGGTGCTGATCGTGGACCCCGAAGAGACACATCGCTCGGGGTTGATGAGCACCAAATACGGCGGTTCTGGCTATGCGATCGAGACCATCTCCGATTGGGTCCGTTCGGTCGGTTTTGGCCGCGAGTCAAAACCTCTGGTGCATAATCATTTGAACGTGGAAACCGCTGAGGGTCAGCTTCGGTCGTTGGTCGCGGTGGGGATCTCTGGCGCGGACCGGTATCTCGGATACTTGGTCGCCTTCAATCGTAGCGCGGACGTACATCCCGGATTGCCCATCTACGATCCGGAATTCGGTAGCAGCGATGTCGGTCTGTTGGAAGAGGCCGGTGTGTTGTTGGCCACACAGGCGCAGAATCGTTATCTCTTGGCGCAGAGCAATCAACTGTTTCTCGGCACATTGCACGCGATGAGTAGCGCCATCGACGCGCGCGACAAATACACGCAAGGACATAGCGTGCGAGTTGCTCGGCTGGCGCACGACCTGGGTCGCATTTTGGGTTTGAGCGACGCCAGCTGCCAAGAAATCTACTTGGCCGGAGTCCTGCATGACATTGGCAAGATCGGTGTTCCCGATGCCGTACTGCTAAAACCGGGGCGACTGACGAATGAGGAGTTCGCCATTATTCGCAAGCATCCGGAGATCGGATACCGCATTGTGCAGCAGCTGGGACCTTTGCAATTCGTTTTACCCGGCGTCCTACACCATCATGAACGCTGGGACGGTCGTGGCTATCCGCATGGATTGTCCGGTGCGTCCATCCCAT
>JANQOL010000586.1 GCA_028289675.1 Pirellulaceae bacterium | reverse complement strand
TTTCAGTTGGAACAACGACCGAAGTGCCACCGCGACTTTTTGATCACTTGCTTCGGTCACGTCGCGTCGTCGTCGCCGTTAAGTAGTTCTGGGCTAGATCCACATTCCACTGTACCCGTTGCGAGATCAACACTCGCAATTTCATATGATTCCTTCGGAGCATTCCAAACTTTGAAAACGACTCGGTTTTCGTCGATCGAGTGATCCGATAATCCGTCCCAGGAGATGGAGGGTGTTCTCCAAGCCAGACCGGACGAACCGTAGGCAACAACTCGCGAGAAATCCCAAAGAAGTACAAGCCGATGACCCGCTGAGACGCACCACCCCATTACCGGCAGCAACTTAAGCTGTTCCCAACTATGTGGATTATTCGTTGCAACAAGATATGCATTACCTCGTGAAACTACCAAGATGCCCGAACCATCTCGCATAGCTAAAACGACTGAAGTGGCACTTGGAGACACGTCTCCTTGTGCGAATGATGCGAACCATGGATTGCCCGCACCTGGGATGACTTCAATCGAAACGCCGTCTACGAAACCACCTTCGATTGCTCCCGGATAACAGTATTCGGTAACCGAATCTGAGGGTTCATCCTTGAACTCCACATCGAAATGTGGTTCAAACGTTCTGTCAAAAACGACATCCATAGCTAGTCTGCCCGGAAGAAGCGGTGAGTGACTACTTCTGTTCGACCACTCGCAGATGGCCGGACGCCAATTTCGAAAGTGCCCTCGAGGTTTCGCGATGGCGTATGACCAATAATTGGTCTCATACATTCCCCATCGACGATGGTCGAGCCACGACCGTAAATCGGTCGACCTGGAAGAGCGATTGCTCCCCTGGTTTCACACTGAATGTAATCGGGGCTGATAACACGACGATTGCCCGTGAATATTTGTTCGTTCCACAACTCGGGGAAGTTGTGGAACGGACCAGGCTCTTCGGTACGCCTTACGAGTTCACGCGCTGAGTAGATTCGATTTGGTTGGGGCGTTACTGCTCCCGCAGCTTCATCAACGAAACCCGTTCCTCGTCCTGTCACTGCTGGACTTGGGGCAAAAAACAAGTCGCCAACGGCGACGGACTCCAACACGACCACCGAAAGGAAGCTGAAAAAGACGGCTAAGAATAGCCGATTGTTTGAATTGAATTTCGCAATGTTCAAGAGTCGGTCTTAGTTGCCTCTCTGTAGCTGTGAAGGTACCCCTCTAATAGCTGTCCTAGCTCCTCAAGAACTTCGTTGCACTCCGCTAAGTCGCCTGATTTCAACTGCCTACGCGCTTCTAAAACCAAAGAATTTAGGTTTTGGAGCGAGTCGCCTTGAATCACCACGCCGGGGTAGTTTCTTTCTGGTAGCTGTACTACAGCCGCGTTCGTCGTAGATGAAAGCCGCGTAATCTCTGGTTCTGTCATACTCATCCTCCGGGTCGGTTGGGCGGAATCGTGATGTGCGGTCGAGTTGGGTCTAACGGCTCGTTGAACACGTCGATTCCAGTTTCCCCACGAGATGGGTGAATTTCACCGCCTGCGGTACCGCGCGGCAGCTCACGACGTGCCTTTTGTCGCAACCGACTGTTACCGCCGCTTTCACCCAAGATATAGTCGTAGTCAGAATCTGGCCGTGCAGTTCCCTTCGCACGGCTACCGACAACATGCACGTCTGTGTCGTACTTGTCTGCAAATCGTTGAATACGAATTCGATCAGCTTCCGACAGTGGGCTCTTTGGGGCAACTACGAAATCGTCACAAGCGACAGCCCCCGAACCGGCCACCGTCAGGAAGCTGAAAAGGAGAACGAGGAACAGCCGATTTTTCATTGTGTATTTCGCAAGTTCAAGGTGTCGTCGTAGTCGCCTCCGCTCAATTCTTGATGGGTTTATCTCCGCTGCCACATTCGGCTGCTAAGAGTTTGCTTAACCTTCGGATCGCTTCCCGGTATTGGATTTGGCTTTCCTCGTCGAGTTCATTCCCGTTGACAGAAACGGGAAACTCTCCACTGGCGATCTGGGAACACGACAACTCGAACGCTGTACGTATTCGTTGGTCCATCGCCGGATGTTCTTTTGCCAGATTCTCCAAGTCGATACTTTGGTTGTATTTGGCAACGGTCAACCTATGAACGGCCTCGGAGTCTTCAGATATCAGGCCCATCGCATGATCCAAAAATCCGCAGTAAACCCAATTCGCCGAGGACCATTCTTTTTCTGATGAGTCTGTCTCTATGATGATAAAACCAGCCATTTTTCAAAATCCAATCCTGATAATCCGGTCCAGCTCAGACTTCGATAGCCCATTAAGAAACGTTCTGACCTGCGTAATCTGACTTGGCGTGAATCCGGTGAGATCGATGACCGTAAAGTCATTTGATTTACGCAAATGTCTGGTTATTGAAGTAGAGAAGTCACTAGAGTTAAAGAATCTTGACGCTTGAGAACCACCGCCCAAGGCATCAAAAGTCCGCCCAAAGTCATCAACGAATTCTGCACCTTCATGGGCACTTTCTCTGAGACGCCTACCCAGAAGACGCTCAAGTCGCCGACCTGTCGCCAACTCGTCTGGTCGTAGTCGTTTTGCCCCTGTCAAACCGCTTTGGACCAAAGAGTCAATTTGCCCTGCGATTTGAGAGTGTGGTCCCCTTGGTGCATCGTCCAGGACTTTTAGTATAGGATGCTTCCCGATAACAATAGTCGCCGGATCGCTCGAAGCGGCGATTTCACCCACTCCCTTCAGCGGGCTAGATGTCGGCAACGGGTCTATCATTGCCGGAGAGAAGTTGTCCAATGTGCTTAATTGCGTCTGAGCCTTCTCGAGGACCTCTTTGGACACTGTCTTCATCGCAGGGGAAACGATGGTTTGAGTTGTGGTTCTTGCCACTAAACCCTTGGAGACACGATTAGCTCCTCCACCTACAAACGCGCGCCAACCAAGCCTCGCAGGTATTTTCGCAATAGCGATGGGTGCCACCAAATCCGAAGGGTCAAAGCTAGGTTCGGATGGTAGCCACCAAGGCGTTTCCGGTTGTCCCAACCCGCCTGTTATGACTAAGCCGCTCGGATCTCTTGCATCCAGCGGTCCATTGCCCACATACCGATACAGATTGGGATCACCCCCGGCGAAGCCGATGGGGTCTTCGGAGATCCATTTGGCGATGGTAGGGTCGTACCAGCGATTGAGATTGTTTTGCAGGCCGGTCGTTTCGTTGCGAAGTTTGCCGGTAAAGCCAAAGTCGAGATCAACACTGGGGTTGGATTCCGATATCTGTTCACCGAACGAATTGTAACGCCGATGATTGACCACGCTGGAAACTCCCGTCGAGTCATCACGGTCAACAATGTCGCGAATGCTGCCCAAGTGATCCGCTAGTGCCCAGAGGGTGTCACCTCCGTTGGGATTCGATGCGGGAATGTCCTCAGACGCTAACAATTCGTCAACCACGTCGGACCACAAGTAATTCTTGCGAGGCCCCGTGCCATATTCGATGACCGGATTGATTCCCTCGTCGTAGACGTAGTAGGTCGAGTCGTTGCCCTCTTTTTGGCGATGCAGACGGTTGAAGACGTCATACTCAAACTCGACGGTCTCATCGGTGAGTGTAAACCAGTCACGGTGGACTTTGGTCAAGCGATTGCGATGATCCCAACTGTAATACGTTGTGTAGAGCTGATCGTCGGTCTCCAGGACGAGATTGCCTTCGTCATCGTATTCGTAGCGTACATTCTCAGGTGACCGTGACGTGCGATTGTTCGTGGCTACTTCAAAGCCGTTGCCATCACGATTGCCATTGGCATCGTAGATATAGGATTCGTTGACCAACGGTGGGGAGTTGGGCGTGGGCACGTTGACATAGGTGGCCGACACCACCTGGGATTCTGTGTCGTAGCCGTAGGTTGCCAGGCCGTCGGCATTCGCATCAACACTAACCAGACGGGAGAGAAGATCGTATCCGTAAGAGTACGCGTTCAGAGTGGTTGCACCTTGCGAGTGGGTCAGCGTGGCCAGACGGTTGGCCGAGTCGTAGGTGAAGTCGCTGTCGGCAACCGGCTTAGTGGCATCGAGACTCTCAAAGCGATTGATCGCGGTCCGTTGTCCGATGGAGTTGTAGTCGAAGGCCACGCGTTTTGTATCCACCCAGAACGCCCCGCTCTGCCCAGTTTGCGTGACCTCGGTCAAACGGCGGAGCTGGTCATAAGCATAATCATTTTGGAAATCGGGCGTTCCATCGAGTGTTGCCGCCAACCGCGTCCGGTTGCCAACCGCATCAAACGTCTGGTCGAGGACAACGTTGGTTAAATTGTGGGATTCCAGCGTCATCGAGAGAGACGTTGTTCGGCCCAGTCCATCACGCGTGTAGACAATGTCCCGGTCGACACCAGCCACCCCTGAAGGCTCGGAAATCTTGATCAGCTCGCCCGCGCTGTTGTATTCCGAAGTGATGACGTGTTCTGGAATCCCCGCGTAGACATGCGTGCCATCCAGGCCGAGCTGATCGACATTGGTCAGCGCTTGGCTGCCTCCGAAGGTAATCGTAAAACCGGTGGTGATTGTTCCAAGCACGGTGACATCGTCAATCGTCGACAGCTGCTCAAGGGCCTGTTCAAGCTCGATGGCGCTGGCGTATGGGGCGAGGGCGGAGGTGACTTCACCTTCGAAGGCTGCATACCAATAGCCTGCCAGCGTTCCCGTGCCCGGTTCAACAATTTGCAGCGTCTGCTGCTCGGAGGCCGTGGGGCTGCCTTGTACCAACGTGCTCACCACGACCTGAGGAACTTGATCGATGCCAGTCCAAGTTTCGTGGGTTAGTCGGTCGAGGTTGTCGTAGTCAAACTGGATGATCTTTCCGTTGCGATCCACAGTCCTAGCCAGATTGCCACCTACATCGTAGGTGTAGCCTCGAGCCTTACCGAGGCTATTTGTTTCGGTGATAACACGGTTCCATCCGTCGTAAGAAAACGTGGTCGTGTTGTTATTGGGATCAGTTATTGAGGCAAGATTGGAAGCAAGATCGTATTGGTAGATGGTCGTCCCAAGCGGTTCGATCTTCGATTCAAGGCGTCCGTGAGGATCGTAGTTGAAGCTGGTTACCGGAGCGGCCAAGGGGCCTGGACCATCGGGATCTGGCTGTTCCATCTCCAGCAACCGGTCGTAAAAGTTGTATTCGTAGCTGGTGGTCTGCCCGGCCACATCCACCATCGAAACGATGCGTCCCCGCGCGTCGCGGCTAAATGTGCTGATGGCGCCAAGTGGATCCGTAACTTTGCTCAGCCCCTCGGCCGCATATTCAAATTGCGTGACCGGAGCCGGAAGCGAGCCGGCACCATCCGGATCCGCACTGGTATGAGTGAGGAGGCGCCCCAGCGCGTCATAGGTGAAATGTTCTGCCGCACCCACTGCGTCCGTCCTGCTTGTGTTCCAATCATTGAGGTTGTAGGTCCAATGCGTTTCTGGACTGGACAGTGGACCGGCGCCGTCGGGGTCCGGTGCAACATGGCGAATGAGTCGCTGAGCATCATCATAGTCCAGCCCGGTGACGCGACCGAGAGGATCGATGATGCTCGTCTGGTCTCCCCGAGAGTTATACCCGATCTGCGTTACCGGTCGCGTGGCGGGACCGGTGGCGTCTGGATCAGCCTCAGTGACCTTGGTCAGCCAGCTGCGATTGTTGTACTCATAAGTTGTGCGTCGCTCGAAGCCACGGTCCATTTCAATTAGCCGGCCCATGTTGTCATAAGCGTAGGTCATGGCCAAGGGAAAGAGTGGACCGGTTCCATCGGGATCCGGTGTTGCTGTCCGAACCAATTGGCCGCGGCCGTTGTATTCGTTCTTCGAGATATTGCCCTGGCCGTCTTCGATTTCAACCAGTTCACCTGCCTCGTTGTATCGGAAGAGCTCGCGAAACCAGTCGGTGCCGCCGCTCTTGCGCCGGGTGTATCGCTCGATCATGCGCCCCACTGCGTCGTAGAAGACAATGATCTCGTCCACCGGCGTTGTCGGCAGCTGGCTCGATTCTTGGGCCTGGTCGACGCGATCGATCGATACTACACGTCCGATGGCATCGTAGTGATAGGTCTCAAACAGCGAGCCTATCGATGAGCCAACCGTTTTCAGGCGATTGTCATCGTCATAAGTGGTCGGAACCGCGCCGGTGTAGAGACCCGCAGGATCACCCTGAGTCAGGACGTTTCCGTTGAAGTCATAAGTTATCGTGTTGACCGGTGAGCCCAAGGCCCCGGTGGGACCATCGGGATCTGGAAGGGTCACCTGATCAACCCATCCGCGATTGTTGTACGAAACATGCGTTTCGTACCCGAGTGGATCTTCGTGGAGGACGATACGCGATGAGTTGTCATATTCCAGATCGTTGGTGGCACCGACGCGATTGGTACTGGACGTCAGGCGTCCAAGGTTGTCGTAGACGTACGAAGCCGTCTTACCGAGCTCATCAGTCATCGACAAGATTTGATCGGCGCTGTTGTAAGTGAACGACTGAGTGCTTGCGTCTGGATGAGTCAACGTCTGGAGACGAGCGAATTGGTCGTAAGCAAACTGTGTGACTGGCGAGACCTGCGGACCGGGACCATCCGGATCAGGTGGAGTAATGCTGCTGACCTGTCCGCGCGGATTGTGGACGAACACGGTTGTAAAGCCGTCGCCGTCGGTCACTGCGGTGGGATTACCTTGGTTGTCATAGGCGTATGAGGTCGTGCGCCCCACCGGATCAATGACTGCGGCGACAAGATCCAACGGAGCAGAGTACTCCGTCCGTGTCACGGCCCCGTCGGCAGCCTTCATGAAGGTCGGACTCAGCAGTCCGGAGTAAGCAACCTCGTAGATCGGAGACGTCGAGGGGCCGCTGCCATCGGGGTCCGGCTCAGTGAACCGAACGACGAGACCGTCTGCGTTTCGTTCGTAGGTCCTTTCATTCCCAAGTGGCGTTATCGAGCGCGTAATGTAGCCCAAGCGGTCTGTTTCAAAGGTCCAGGTGTGGCTTAGTTGATCCGCGTGGGTCTGTTGATCGGTGACGTTTGCAACTGCGTCAGAGGGTTGCTTTATCGCGTTGCCCGACGGGTTCGGCGGAAGCGTGGTTGTTTCCTGTGGGGTGAGCGTCCACAGTCCTCCGTCACCATACGTGACCGAACGTAGGCGCCCGTCGTTCTGGTCGAAAGCAAAAAGCGTTAACTCGCTGGTCGCACTGGTCCGTTGCAACGTCCCCAAAGTGTCATCGTAATCCAATAAAACGCTCGGCGCGCTAACAGTCAGGCTGCCAGTCGGGTGCTGCAGACTGTACGAAGTCAAGTCTCCGTTCGTGTGTGTGAGCGTAGTGGTCTTGCCCGAAAAGTGGGTTATGGAACTGACCAAACTACCGTTGTAGCCAAAGGTCGTCACGCGTCCAAAGGGATCAGTCAGCGAAATGATTTCATCCACGATCGAGTCGTTGTCTTGGTCGGCGTAAGCATAAGTAACCGTGTTGCCGTTCGGGTCGGATCTCGAGGTCAACAGACCGAGGCTTGAGAAAGTCGATCGCAAACCGGTTTTACTGGTCAGCGAGAAACTCCCATCTGGAAGCTTGACCAGGCGACTGCGACTAGTGTCACCTTCGGCAGTGAGGTAGCCCGTTGCGGTTGACGGAAACCAGAAATGGTCGCCGTTGCCACGCACGATCAACACACCTGAGGCTCCGTCGTACAGTCGATCCAGGCCTTCCAGGAACCAGCCTTCCCCAAACTCGCTGTTTGACCTGCCGATGATTGCCTGCTGGCCGGCAAAGACTTGAGTATTGGGCACTCCGGCAATGGTCGTTGTTAGAGCGAATGAGTAGTCATACATGCCCGTTGGCAACTGGGAACCGTCCGCCTGCAATGCAAAATGATAGGCTTGGCCACTTGCAAGAGTACTTGTGTCGTAAGCATGGGCAGTGCTTGGGGTGCCGTTGAACGTCAGCTGTGTTTCCAAAGACGTGGGCAGTGTGGTTCCGGGCAACAGCGTCGTTTCGATCTCGATGATCGGTCTCTCAATGGAGTCGGATCGGTAAACGAGTCCCATGCCCTGGGCCACGTCTTCAATCAGCTGTAGGCCTCCGGTTGCTAGTAGCCCGCCTTCCGTTAGCGCCGAGGAACGTTCAGGGACATTCGACCGCCCCTGGCCGAATCCCTCGTAGGGAACCGGAGGTTCCAACGTGCTCGTCATCAACCAAGGGTCGATGGTTGAGCGGTTGAGCGTGTTGGATGCGCCAAGCCGATCGTCTGCGAACACCATGCCCACGGCGATCGAGACTTCTGCAGTCGCACTTTCGTGTTTGTCGTTGAATGCGCGGTAGGTAAAAGTGTCGATGCCTGTGTAACCGGCATCAGGCCGGTAGGTAAATGAGCCATCGTTGCCCAACGTCAGGATTTGTCCATGCTGCGGGTAGTGTTCAAGCATGATCTCGGTGAACGCCGAATCCAAGAACACGTCATTGGATATCAGGGCATGCTGGGCGTTGACTACCAAGTCAACCTGGGAATCCGTGTGGTACTGGCGGTCGTCCATCAGAATCGGGACCGTGTCAGTGCTGATACGTTCAATGCGAAATGCGTCGGCGATGGAGTGGCCGTTCGCATTGTCCGTCATTTCGATTCGAAGGTTGCTGGCAATATCAAAGACGCCGACCTCTTCCCACCAAGCTCCGCGAGCCGAGTAGTCATCCGGGGTCAGTTGCTGATTCAAAACAGTCGTTGCGACTAGCGTGGAGCCATCGTAGATGGCGATTGGTACGTTCGCAGCGTGAGCGGGGTGACCACCGTGCCATGTTGCTGCCAAGCGGTACGTGCCGGGTTGGTTGTTGAAGTCCCAAGTCGCCTTGGCATTGCCGTCGAAAGGAGACTGCGACAAATCAATGCTGCTAGTGTAGCCTGCACCAGGGATATTTGCCCAAATACCCGACTTGCGATACCCATCGCTTAGGTTGTCAACCACCAAAGCATCAGCTGCAGCCTCGATGCGCTCAATGCGGAAGGCATCCGCGACGGCATAACCGTTGGCAGCATCGTTGAGTTCAATACGCAAGTTGGCGGCCACATCAACGGTGGTCAGTTCTTCCCACCAGACGCCACGCGCGAAAACATCGTTCGGTGAGAGTTGCTGGTTAATCGTCAAAGTTGTTAGGAGGCTGGAACCGTCATAGATCTTGACCGGGATGTCAGATCCATGTGCCGGGTGCCCGCCATGCCAAGTCGCCGAGATTCGGTATGCCCCGGGCGTCGTATCGAATTGCCATTGGGCGACGGCGCTGCCATCAAATGGAGGCTGTGAAAGCTCAATACTACTGGCATAACCGGCTCCAGGGATGTTTGCCCAGACGCCGGATTTACTGAAGTCTGAACTCAGATTGTCGATCACCGTCTCAAAGATCTCTACCGGTTCCACGCGGAACGCGTCGGCAACCGCATAGCCATTCGCTGCATCAGTCATATCGATGGTCAGTGCAGTGTCTACACGAAAGACACCGACATGCTTCCAGCCAACCCCTGCGTCGAAGAAATCGGTCGGTGAGAGCTGCTGATTGAGAGTCGTTGCGGACAGCACATCCGACCCGTCGCGCACTTCGATCGGTACATTCGATCCATGCGCCGGATGACCACCGTGCCATGTTGCGGCCACGCGGTAGGTTCCCGGCGCGACATTGAAGGACCAAGATGCCGATTGATCACCGTTGAACGGGTGGTTGGACAGTTCGATGGTCCCCGAATAGCCGGCTCCACCAATGTTCGACCAACCCGCGTTCTTGTTGAAGCCTGGATCTAGGTTGTCGACAATCACGGCATTTGCCAGCACACGCCGGTCTTCCAAGCGTTCCACCACCAGTGAACGAGCTGGTTTCCGTCGCCGCACAGTATTACTTTTTCGCCACCGATTACCTTTTCGCCACCGCATCCAAGCTTTCCCCCAACGGTCTTGAGCCGATCATTTGTCGCCCACTTCCAGCCTTCACCAAACCGTGTTTGCAAGGCATGGATCGATCGGGCGGGAATTAAATCCGTTTGTCGTTAGCAGTTCAAGTAGGCGAGAAGTGTTCGTCGCAGGGAGTAGGTGTTCTGCGGCGACTGGGGTAATTGAGATGCGGTGCGCGGGTTCGGTTTGTAGTAAGGAGTGTCTAGTTTCCTCGCTCATCGTGAATCAGGTTTATGGCTTCAGATGCAGAAAGTGCCCGTGAAACCGGATTTCATGGTGCTGGGCAGTTCACCCGTAGGTCAGCGGGAAAGAAATTGAAAGATTCCGAGATTTTCTTACACGAGAGGCAGCGGTTTCCCGCAGTGAGCACCGCAGCCAGGATTCAGCGATGGCTTGTTGAGTTGCGGTGCATTGTTTTGTAAATAAGGAGGTGGCCGACTACGAACCCCGAAGACCTAGATGAAGACGGGCAACAGCCCCGGGAACGACGAAGCTGCAATATCATGGCCACAAGACCGAACCGGCTCAAACGACTATAACTTCTGCTGTTGTGTGTCAGGTTTTTCCGACAAACCATACTTCCCTTCATCACAGGATCATCATCATGGGTCAAGTTGGGCCGACGCTGGCCGATGCCGCCTCCGTAGGATTGGGCTATGCCAGTCGCTTGTTGACAGATATTCCCCAAGATCGCTTTGCACGTTTGGCTGCACCTGGAAACCAAGTCATCCAAGCCAATCATCCGGCTTTCATCCTGGGACACTTGAGTCTGTACCCGTGGAAAGTGGTTCAGCTGTTGAATTTTGATGCCGATATCACGCGGGTGAAGCCCAGCGAGAACTACGAGAGTCTGTTTTCAAAACAAGCGACTTGTGTCGACGATCCACAGCAGTCGATTTACCCTGCTTCCGACGAGATCACCGCGTTTTTTGAAGGTAGCTATCAGATTGCCTTGGACGCCTTGCGTTCCGCCAGCGACGAGCAACTGGCGGCCCCCAGCCCAGATGACTCTCCCATGAAGAAGAAGTGTCCCACCCTGGGCGGCGTGTTGGCCTTCTATGTGACCGGTCATGTTACGACCCATCTGGGCCAACTAAGCACTTGGCGACGCATGCAAGGTTTGGCACCCGTCTGATGTCAAAGATCGGTGGGCTGGTGTAGCGTCCGGATTCAAAAAATTGCACCTAAGAGACTTGCGCTAGCAACCAGGTTGCGGTTCGTCGGCACCCTCGGAATCCTCAGCGATGTCTTCGCCGATCTCCTGGCTTTCCAGCTGGAAATTGGTCGAGTTCGCTGTGTTATTCGGCGCTGTACTGTCTGGTGCTGTGTCGTTTGGTGTCGGGCCATTCGGCTTGGTGTTACTTGTCGGCGTGTTTTCCGGCGCATTGGCCGCCGGCCAAGTGCTTTCTGGCGGGGCGTCCAAGGTGCCGACCATGTCGTCGGTCGTCAGTAGGTCGCTGCCGGCAGGACCGACGGATTGGCCAACATCGAGGATGGCATTGGCGGCCCAGTCGGTGCCTCGCAATTCCTCCGGCAGTGACCAGTGAGATTGGGGGCCATACATCTCGACGCCGCAAATCGGGCAGGCGGGATCCTGAGCGTCCGCGAACGTCTTTTTCTGAGTCGTGTCCGGAACAGTCCAACACGCTTCGCATTCGTCGCAGACCGCATAGTGACGCGGTTTTCCATCACTGCAACCAGTACATGTGCGCACGCGGCACAGACCGTTGACACAGACGGGGCATTCCCCCAAATGAATCCAAGGGTAGGCGGGTGGCTTTTTCATAGACTGCACCTCTTGGCCGCGCGGCGAATGCTGGGTCGAGACAGAACGTGGTCAGAATGGAAACGCGGTAATGACTCGCTTGCCTTCCACCACTAGACGGATCTGGCGTGCATCGGGGTTGCCAGACCGACCTCCATCGCGGCCGCCAACGTAACCTACCGGTTTGTCAAAGGAAGCTTCCATGACGGTTCGCCCATCATCGGATCTGCGGGACGTACCGCTGGCGCCTGCTTCGGCCCGGGTGAACGTGTCATCCAGCCACCGCAGGACTTGCGGCATGTCCCTATAGAAGACGCCGTGTTTGCCCGGACGCTGAGGCTGGTCTTCCAGGTGCCGTTCCAAGTGCTTCAGGCGGTGCCCCTCTCTGCTACCCCGACCATAAATGAGACCTCCCGGGGAAACAAAGTCTTGGTCGCCGACGTCCCGCAGCAGTCCATAACGCAGCTGCTGATCGCTGGCGGACTGCGAGTCTTGTTCGGCAGCCAGTGTTCCGCCCCGCCCTGCCCCGCTCTCCGTGGATTGCGAATTCCCCGGAGACAAATCGGTCTCGCCTGGAGCCGCGGATGGACTGTCTTGACCCAGCAGACTGGCCGTTGAGGGCAAGCTCCAGCCCAACCTTTGGTTGAGCATCGGCTGCAGCAACGTGTAGCCAATCAGGATCGCAATAATGCCCACGGCCCACTTCGTGGGGATCCGCCGCAGTAGGTCTGCGGCAGCTGGTTTTCGATTCATACCGTTGCTTTGCTATCCGCCGGCCTATTCCAACGTCACTGGTTCTAGTCCCGCAATCGTTCCCAACTGGGAGTACACCTTGCGATCGATACTGTCGGACAAAAACTGGACGTGACTATCAGCGAAGACAAATTGGCAGCCGCCAATGTGCCGGCTGGAGAAACCTATTTCCTTCTCGTCGATCAGAATGTCCATTTCCAGTCCGTTGAGCGGTACGCCCGTCGAGCCCAACGCTTCGGACACCTCTTTCATCCCGGTTGGGTAAAAGATGACTCCGTCGCTGCCAATATACCAATGGTCGACGATCTGTCGTAGCTGTTGATCCAGGTCCAGCCCCGTGACATCAGGGCGGAACAAGGCCTCGCCGATGGCCAAACTGTTCGAAGTGCCGTCCAAGATACTGGCCGTTCGGGTCGTGCTGTTGACGTACATAAAACCGTCACGCAGTGGCAATCCGAGGTGGTCGGAGACTGAGCCCGATTCCCGTGTGTCTGTGCCGCTGCCCACCGCCAGATAAGTGCACGGGACGCGACCGGGCACGCCTTGAACGTTGACATGCTCCGGTGCGGCACTACTGGGACAACGGTAGACGGAAATGAACGTCGCGCACGCCTGCGCATTGCCGCTACCGGCGGCCTCCCAGCGGCTGGAGAAATCCAACGAATTGAAAAGCGTGCTTTGCTCGATATAGGGCAACAGGCTACCGGTCCAGAACGTGTGATTCGGTTGGACTATCCCGGTTGGAAATTGCCGCAACGCATCATGATAGTTGTGGAGTGCGATTCCCATCTGATGCAAGTTGTTCGCGCACTGGATGCGCCGCGCCGCTTCCCGCGCTGCTTGCACCGCCGGCAGTAGCAAAGCGATCAATATGGCAATGATGGCGATCACCACCAACAATTCAACTAACGTGAATCCAGCGCGCGTCAGTTTCAATGGTTTGCCCAGTTTCAGGTGTCGGGTTGGATGCTCAAGTGTCGGGTTGGATGCTCAGATGTTGGATTTGAGATGATGTTGGGATCCGCGAAGGTAGGCAATCGAGACCTCGGCGTCCCAGAAACTAGGATACTGCAAATCCGATGTTCTTGCGGTGGATCTGTAGGCAGCCTACGCTGAAGTGTCCGACGTGGCAGTTGCCGGTTCAGCGATTCCCGATTCCAGCTTGGCAGACATCTCTGAGGGAGGCGTCGAGTCCAAGCGGTAGAGCAGTGCAATGGGCAGTACCAGCAGGCCCATCATCCAAAAGACGCTGCTGATGGGCCAGCCTAACGTGGACGCTAGGGCCTCGAAAAGCTGGTAGAGCGGACCGGAGATCAAAATACCCACGAAGTTCGCCTGATTCATGGTGGCGATCATGCGCCCTTTCAGATTGGCGGGCGGGCGGTCCTGCAAGAACACTTGGATGGGAATGGCAAAAATTGCGGCGAACACACCCATGGTGACCAAGGCCATGATGCTGCCGGCAAATCCCAGCATCTGCTGGCCGCCCGCTTGCCACACTCCCAGTGCGGCCAGTGAAGCAAAGATTCCCAGCAGTCCGACGGTCACACAGCGGTCACCGAAACCTTGGCGGCACAACCAACTGGCCATCAAAGCCCCCACCATGATGCCCAGACCAATCGAGGCGGTGAGCAAACTGGTCTTGGTGGCGTCCACCTGCAACTGCTCCAGCCCCAAGCGGTTGACGGTGGGAACGGCCAGGCCGCTGACCAGCCAGAATACGCTCGATACCAGCAGAGCACTGAGCAGTACACGATCCTGACGCAGCATCGCGAACACGTCTCGGCTAACTGCCCAACAATCGATGGTTAGCGGCATTTGCGGCTGTGCGGCGGGAACCTTGCGGACCAACAACGACGTCAGTAATCCCGCCGCGGCGATGCCCACACAGACCAGCAAACCTAGCCACAGTCCCGACGCCGAACCGTCCTGGTCGGTCAAGAGATCTTTCAAACCACCTGCGAAGACGGTTCCGAAGATGATCGCCAAGAATGTGGTCATCAGGATCAGGCCGTTGGCGCGTGGCAAATCCCGAGCGCGAAACAGCTCTGGCAGAATACCGTATTTGCCGGGCCCAAAAAACGAGCTTTGCGTACCCATCAGGAACAGAACAACCCATGTTCCCGCCGTGCCCAACACGTCGTAGAAGTAGAAGGCGGCTAGTCCTAATACCATCACCAATATTTCGCCGGCTTTGCACAGCACAATGATCGGTGTCTTGCTGAAGCGGTCCGACAAGTAGCCGGCAAAACCGCTAAAGAGCACAAACGGTAGCGAGAACACCAACGTGGCCCAACCCTGAACATCATTACCCGGGGCATTACTACCCAGCGCATCGCCGCCTTGGCCGGCGGCGGCCACGACCACCGGAACGGCCAACAGTAACATCAGTTGCTTATAGAGGTTGTCGTTGAAGGCTCCCAAAAACTGAGTACAGATCATGCCCCAGAATGATCGGTCGGCAAACAGTTTGGGCCCAGCGTCGAGGGCATCAGCGGGCGAGCGATCCTCGACGGTGCCGGACGGTTCAAACGGATTCGGTTGGGCGGAATTGGCCGACATCGCGGTGGAATCCATAGAGAACGAACGGCAGCAATGGCTGCGAATAGGGTTTGGCTGGGAGTAGGCATTGGAATTCCGCTGCGGGCAATTCGTCCAGCGATCGCACATTGTGGCTGTATTTGCCAGACGCTGAAAGCCGACTTATCTTGCGCTGCTAGCCAGTCGGAAAGCTGCTTTTTCATGGATTTGGGCGAGCGACCGCAAATTCGAATTGGCATTGGAGCGCGATTCAGGTGTAAACTGACCGTTGGTAACGAGACGGTTGACGTGGATGATTCCATGGGGTGACAAGATGAAAATGAATCGCCGAAACTGCTTGAAGACGATGTTGACTCTGGGTGCCGGTGTGGGTGCGATGTCAGCCTGGCCCAGTCGACTGGCTGCCCACATGAAAGCGGCGGGCCGCAACCGCAAGCTGATCGTATTGTGGATGCCGGGCGGGCCGTCACAAATGGATACTTGGGATCTCAAACCGGGGCATGCCAATGGTGGTCCGTTCCAAGAGTTGCAGTCGTCCGTACCCGGCATGCGATTTAGCGAACACTTGCCCGAGTTGGGCAAGTTGGCCGAGCATCTGTCTATTGTGCGGGGGATGCAGACCAAAGAAGGGGATCACAGTCGCGGTACGTTCTTGGTCCGCACGGGCCAGCGCCCCGGTGCTCCGTTTCGTTATCCGGCTTTGCCGGCAGCTTTGGCCAAGGAACTGGCGCCCAGCGATCCCGGGATTCCTGGCTACGTGAGTATTCTTCCCAATTCGTTTATCAATCCACCGGCCTTTAGCGCCGGTTTCCTGGGCGCCTCGCGCGAACCACTGACCGTTGCCGGGACAGCTTCGTACGACCCCAACCAGATTGGCCAAGAGGCGGCGCCGGATGCAGACAACCCGGTGGATCTGCGAGTTGATAATTTACTGCCACCCGACCGCTTGGACCTGCCGCGTGTCGAACAGCGCAAGCGATTCTGGAACGTGCTGCAAAGCAGCTACGGAGCAAGCGCTCGTGGCGGCGCTTCCTTGACGCACGATACGGTGTATCGCCGAGCGATGCAGTTAGCCGAGAGCGACTTGGTCGAGGCCTTTGATTTGAACGAAGAGGAAGACGCGGTTCGTCGACGCTATGGCGTAGACGCCTTCGGTCAAGGTTGCCTGATGGCGCGGCGGCTGCTCGAACGCGGCGTCCCTGTCGTCGAGGTCTCGCTCAGCGACGGACCCGCCGGACTGTCCTGGGATACCCATGCGGACAACTTCAGCAGCGTCAAGCGTCTCAGCGAGCGCTTGGACCGGTCCTGGAGCCAACTCATGCTGGACCTCAAGAGTAGCGGTTTGTTGGACGAGACCACGATCGTGTGGATGGGAGAATTCGGACGTACTCCTCAGATCAACGAAATGGGCGGTCGTGATCACTTCCCCAACGCGTGGAGTTGTGTTTTGGCCGGTGCCGGAATCGTGGGTGGCTCGATCGTTGGCGAGACCAGTGCGGACGGAATGGAAGTCAAAGACCGTCCGGTGTCGGCGCCCGACTTCCTGGCCACGCTGTGCCATGCCGTGGGAGTCGACCCAGAGACCGAGAACATGACCGAAGATCTGAGGCCTATCAAGATCGTCGAGGGTGAGCCGATTCGCGAGATCCTGACCTGATCACGCAGCCGGTCCTGCGAGCGTCGTCAGAGGCCGCCGCCGCGATGGACGGTCCTTGCTCGGTCGTGCGGTGTGGCCTGGTGGACGTGTTCGAGATTCAATGTGGCGGCAGTTGGTCGGTTGGCAGCGTCAGGCTCGGCTCAGCAAGGCCACGCACATGGCCTGGATAATCTGCCCTTTGCCAACTTCCCCGGATTGTTCACCGGTTTTGCCTTTCAGGCCTATCTGCGCGGGTGAAATGCTTAACACACCGCTAATCCGCTCGCGGATCAGGTCGCGATGCGGCAGCAGCTTGGGGCGTTCCGCCAAGACCACGCAATCCAAATTGTTGATCAACCATCCGTCTTGTCGCAATCGCTCGTTGGCTTGCGAAAGCATCAGCGACGAGTCCTTGCCGGAATTGTCCGGATCGGTGTCCGGAAACATCTCGCCAATGTCACCCAAGCCGGCTGCGCCCAAAAGTCCATCAGTAATGGCGTGTAGCAACACGTCCGCATCGCTGTGACCTTCGAGATGAAATTCAAAATCGATGTCCACGCCGCCCAAACGCAAGGGGCCGCCCGGAACCAAGCGATGGGTGTCATGCCCCAAGCCTACGCGGAACTGCATGTCGTCTAACTGAAGTAATTCAGGTCCTGTGCGGTCTTGTATGGATCACTATAATCCAGCCACTATGCCAATCATTGAAATAGAGCAGCTGACCAAGTCGTACCGAGTTTACCAGAAGCAGGAAGGCTTGATGGCGGCCATTCGCGGTCTATGGCACCGCGAGTACCGAGACGTGCATGCGGTCAAGTCCATCGATCTGTGCGTCGAGCAAGGAGAATTTGTCGCCTTCTTAGGCCCCAACGGCGCAGGCAAGACAACCACGTTGAAGTTGCTTTCCGGGGTCATCTATCCCACCAGTGGTTCGGCGCGGGTGATGGGACACGTGCCATGGAAACGGGACAACGACTACCGCCGACGTTTTGCGTTGGTCATGGGGCAAAAGAACCAGTTGTGGTGGGACTTGCCCGCGCAGGAGTCGTTTCGTCTGCATCAGCAGATCTATCAAATCGATGCCCAACAATTTCGAAACACGTTGGATGAATTGTCCGATCTACTCTCGGTGGGACAGCTGCTCGGACGCCCCGTGCGGGAGTTGTCGCTGGGCGAGCGGATGAAGATGGAATTGATCGCGGCGCTGCTTCATTCGCCGGACGTGCTGTTTCTGGACGAACCGACCATCGGGTTGGACGTCGTCGCGCAACACAACATTCAGCAGTTCCTCAAGTACTATCAAGAGCAGCGCAAGATTACGATTCTACTGACCAGCCACTACATGAAAGATATCGCCGCGTTATGTCAGCGCGTGGTGGTGATCACTGATGGGGCCATCAAGTTCGATGGGTCGCTAGAGAGAATTGTGGACGACTTTAGCGGCTTCAGGGTCTTGAAACTGCAGCTGGCTGAAGGCCAGTCGGCGGAAGGTCTCGAACGGTTTGCGGATGTCGAGTCCGTAGAGTTGCCCAAGGTTACATTGCGCTGCGCACGGTCCGAGGTAACCACGATGTTGGCCCGGATCTTGGAGCACTACGCCGTGGAAGACATTTCCGTGGAAGATCCTCCGTTGGAAGAGGTCATCGCGCAACTGTACCGCGACAGCGAGAGTGCTGATGTCGTGTCCACGCGTCCGCACGAGGTTCACGATTAGACGTGTTTACTGCCACGATTCACAACCGACTGACCGGCTGGTGGATGGTCTTCCGCATCGCTTTGGAAGAGCGATTGGCCTACCGGGGAGATTTTGCGCTGGGCACGTTGATGCGCTTTCTCCCGATGATTACTCAGATTTTTCTGTGGTGGGCCATCTTCCAGTCGATCGAGGCGTCGTCCGCGACCTCGGAGAGCCGTCTGGTGGGCTACAGCTTCCAAGACATGGTCGCCTACTATTTACTCTCCATGTTAGGCCGCGCTTTCTCCAGCATGCCTGGCCTGGCATCGACGGTTGCCAAACAGATCCGCGAGGGCGAGATCAAAAAGTACATTGTCCAGCCGATAGACATGGTTGGCTTCATGCTGCTGGGGCGTGTCGCACACAAAATTGCCTACTACACAATTGCCACGATTCCATTCGCTCTAGTGTTTTTTCTATGCCGCGGATTTTTCTCCGGCTGGCCGCCGGCAAGCGTGCTGATAGGATTCCTGTTGTCGCTGATTTTTGCGTTTCTATTGGGCTATTTCCTGGACCTGTGTATTGGGCTGATCGGCTTCTGGTTCTTAGAGGTCAGTTCACTGCTGTTTGTCTACATGCTGCTAAACTTTTTCCTGTCCGGACACATGTTTCCACTGGACTTGCTGCCCGAGCCGTGGCACACCTGCGTTGAATACTTGCCGTTCAAATACTTGGCCTACTTTCCCGCCGCCGTTTTCTTGGGCAAAGTGGATCCCAGTCAGTTGTGGTTCGAATTGGGCATCGAATTCTTGTGGTTGCTCGGTCTGATCGGATTGGCGCGTTTGTTGTACGCCCGAGGGCTAGAACGCTATAGCGGATACGGTGGGTGATGTCTGAATTCGATCCATCTCAAGATACCACTCATCAGCGCCCCGGTTACCTGAGCGTGCTGGCGATCTTTGGGCGCAATTCGCTGGTGCGCGACATGATGTTTCGCACGAATTTCTTGTTGGAAGCCGTATCGGGATTGTCCTGGGCTCTGATGAATGTGGGCTTCTACTGGATCATCTTCGAGCATACCACCTCGATCGGCGAGGCCACGGGGTGGGGTAAGTACGAATTCTTCGTATTTCTCGGAACGACGTGGATCATCAACTCGATCATGCAGACGTTCTTTATGCCCAATCTGGAGGAGTTCAGCGAGTTGATTCGCACCGGCGGACTGGACTTTGCCATGCTGAAACCCATCGACACTCAGTTTCTGATCTCGTTGCGCAAGATTCATTTCTCCAGCCTGGCCAACCTGGTGCTGGGTGTTGTGCTACTCGTTTTGAGTTTGAATCAGCTTGCTCAGCGCAGCGAACATCCTTGGCACATCGATTGGATCGTGTTGGTGCTGTACGCCATTTACGTGCTGTGCGGTGTGGCCATTCTGTACAGTTTGATGATTTGTTTGGCGGCCACGAGTGTATGGTTGGGGCGAAATCAGACGTTGTACGACTTTTGGTTTTACATCACCAACTTTTCCCGCTATCCCATGGAAATCTACGCTACTGGTCGCGGTCTGCCGCTGTTGTTTGTGTTTACGTTTATCGTGCCCGTATTGGTGGTGATTAACGTTCCGGCACGGTTGCTCGCCCAGCCGCTCACTCCGCGCGCTTGGTGGGAGTGGCCGTTGGTTGGCTTTACCCTGATCGCGACTGTGGCCGCATTGGGAGTCAGTCGCTGGGTATTCCAGAAGGCACTGCTGTCATACCGCAGTGCGAGTAGCTGACGCAATTGAATGTTCGTTCATTGGCCGAGCGCCTGCCAGTGATGATGGGCGATGCGTAAGGCACCGTCTACAGGTTGTTGAACGATCTGAAAATCTCGTGGTCCGCACTTGAGCTGCCGCAATTCGGACTCCAACAGCTGTTGAAAATCCGACTGACGGCACAGGACACTCCCCGCGCCGGCCAGCCGATAAGCCTGGTCCTGAAATCCCAAGCGCTGCGCCACGCTGACCACCAGCTGAGCTAACTCGTGGGCGGCTTCCCGCACAATGGTGTCCGCCACCGCGGACATTTGCTGCTGAGCAAACACGATCGGCGCCAGCGCGGCAATGCGCGGTCGCGGCTCCGGCTGTCCATA
>JANQOL010000562.1 GCA_028289675.1 Pirellulaceae bacterium | reverse complement strand
GTCGTCGACGTAAGGGATTTTCGCTGATTGAGGTCATCGCCGCGGTCGTTATCCTGGCCGTCGTCGCTACCGCCACTGTGGCCACCATTGCACCCATGCGTGAGAAGTCCCGCGTCAAGCTGGACGAACAGAACATCGCCAAGCTGACCGGCGTTGTCCAAGCCTACATTTTGGAAACTGGCCAAAACCCCGACTACTGGATGACTCGCCTGCATACGGCCGGGTACACCGACAGTCGCTACCAGAACACTCCTTACGGAGGCTACTACAGCTGGGACAACACCAACCAGACGGTGGTCAACAACTACGCTCCTTAGTGCTTTTCGCTGTGCGAGCACGCCAGAGCTTGTCGCAAGCATCTCTTTGCACCGGCAAAGCACTGTACTGGCACAGGTCTACGACTGGTGCGAACGGAAGTCGAAGACAAACCGAACAAACACGATCGCAGGGTGGCAGGACATGGTCTCGTCACCCTGTTTCGCGCTAGATACCTGTCACGCATAGCTCGCCATAGTGCGAGTCGCGTACCAAGAGTAGAAACGCTCAAGCGTTCACCGGTTGAAGCCATGTACCGCTTTTCGATTCCTAGATCTCCAGTTCCTCAGCTTGATCGGCTGGGCTACACGCTGATGGAGTTGACGGTGGTGATGGCCTTGCTGGGATTAATCGCGGTGGCGGCCACCAGCATGCTCGGCAGCTCGAGAGTCACCTCATCGTTGCTGGCCCAGCAAGAAGCCAGGCACTTGCAATCCGCCCTGAGAACCGCGCGGGCGACCGCCATCTCCAACTCGACCGGTGTCCAACTACAAGCGGTAGTACAAGGCTCATCCGTACGGGGATTCCGGACAACTTCCTCCGTCGGTCAAATACTTCAGCCTGAGCATTCGTTCCCTGAGCAGTTGCAAGTTCGGTGGTCTGCTCCGGCGGTCGTGTTTGATCCGACCGGCATGAGCAGCGTGGCTTTGCAGGCGGAAATCGAAAGTGAATCGGCGTTGTGGGAACTCGTGCTGTTTCCCGGATCCGGTCAAACCACATTGACAAGGATCAGATAGTGAGTGCTCCAGCAAGCTCAGGAAATCGGCTGCGGTCAAGATGTCGCGTTCATCGTTTCGATCGCGTCGTCAGAGCCGATGCGGGCTTTTCGCTGCTAGAAGTGATCTCCGGTTTAGTGGTCGTGGGACTCATCCTGATTCCAACCACTGCCTTGATGAAAGATGTCCTTAGTGGGGAAGCGACACAGCGTCAGCGATCGGCCTTGGTCCATTTGGCCAACTCAAAACAGGCTGAGTACGGTCACTTGTTGCGAGTTTCGTTCCAAGATCAAGTGCAGCAAGGTGATTTTGCCAGCGCGGGACATCCGGCGGTTCGATTCCAGGTCACTTGCGACCAATCGACAGCGGCGGGCGGCATTCCTGGTCGCCTAATGAGCATCCGCACATTCGCTTGGTACGACGCGAACAACAACCAAATCTGGGAATCGCCCGAGCCATCCACCACACTTTGGACTTCTGTGGCCCGAGCGACACCCTAGTTCACCCGTGCCCGTTTCCAGCGTAACGCCTAGATAGACTGCACTACTCGACTGGCACCATGCATCAAGAATCTGTCCTCATGATTTCGCCTCCGCCCGTTCATACCCGTTCCGCGCGCACTCAGCGCAGCCGCACGCAGGTCGCACATCGGATGGGCGTGTCCTTGTTGGAACTCGTGATCTCCATGGGCTTGCTGGCCGTGATCATGCTGCCAGTGATCAGTTTGATGGCAACCTCGCACAAGGTTTACACGGCCAGCAGCCACCGGCATGACGGCGACTATGCCCGCCGCACCGCTCTGGATGCAGCGGGACGTGTCACGCAGGGCGCGCAGACGATCGTCGCCACCGGCGCCAACTATGTCGATCTGCAGTTTCCTTCTGGGGAACTCGGGCGACTCAGCTTCAACGGTGCAGGGCTGACATGGACGGCTGCGGGAACGACTCAATTGCTGGCCATTGGATTGACCCAAGGGAGATTTAGCGTGGGGGTGGCGCCTGGCGCCAACTCAACCGCCGGCGGACTTCTGTTGGTCGAGGTGGCGAGTCGGCAGGCGGGCGAACCTCAGGACAGTTGGTCAAGTGCCCAGTTTTGGATCCGACCGCCGATCTAGCGCGAGCTTCAGTGGCTTTGCGTTCCAGACAGCGAGGAATCGGGCGGACGTGCGTTCACAGAAGCCGCAACGATCAGCACGATAAAAACTCCGATCAAAACGATGACAACTACATCTGAACTCGCCAACGGCAACAGAAACAGAGCGCCTCGGATGATCACTGCCAAGCAACATCGATACCGAACACACCAGCGCAGGTCAGCTTATGTGCTCATCATGTGTCTGCTGGTCATTGCGATCTCCAGTTCCATTGTGATGACGCTGTTTCATATCCTGCGTTTGCAAACTGCGGAGGCGCACGCTAGACGTCAGCTGATCGCAGCCCAAGCCTTGGTGGATGCGGGGCACGAATATGGCGTGGCAGTCCTGATCGACCAGCCAAGCTTTCGCGGGCTGGTGGGCCCCAGTCCCGTGGTCGGGCAACCAGGTCACAGTTACTCCGTCCTGATCAGCGATGCCTCTGGTGACATCCAGCTAGCTGCCACCGGACAGGCGGGCAGCTGTATCCAAACGCGAGCGTCGACGATCACTGCCGGACAGTTGTCGACGCGTCGCTCCAGTTTGGGACTGCCACCGTAGCCGCAACACCCGCACCCGTCGTAACGGTTGTACGGTTGGTATGGCTAATTTTGCGCGGCGCCGATGGTGGAAATTCTTCACTTGCCAGTGGGTATTGCACGGTGACCTATGTTTGGATGGCGAATAGCGCTCCGACGCGTCCTTCGCAGTCCAACTCTGTCCGTCTCTCGTTGAATCCCATTGACCGTCCATGCAACCGTCCAACAAATGCCGCTTCGGGCTCTACATTGGCCTGGATTCGATTTCGTACGCCAAGGTCGAGCGCAAGGGTCCCGACTGGTCGCTGGTCAGCAGCGGTAGCGTACCGTGGTCTGAAAACAGCTTTAGTCCGGAGAGCCGCGAAGACGAGTTGCGAGCGGTGTTGCAGCAGATCGTCAAAGCGGAGAACGTACATCAAGAATCGACGCAAGTAACTCTGCACAGCCGCTTTTGCGTGACCCGGATTGCCACGGGCGAAAAGCGGCAAGTCGATGAGCAATTGGCGGAGATCGTCGACAACGGCGAGCACTATCTACAACTGGGCCTCGGCGACAAGCTGTTTGGCCATGCGATTGTTTCCACGGACGCGGTGCGGCAGTACGGACAAGTAGCCATCATCAAACGGGGGTTGATCGAAGCCATCGAAAACGCCGTTGGTGGTGCTGGCCTAGGCATCGAAGCCGTTGACGGTGCTCTGAATTCCGCCTGCCGCTTAGCGGGCGTTTGCCAACTGGATGCCGACGCGCCTCTGCTGCTGGTGTGGCTGGGAGTAGGCGGCAGCGAAATCGGGATTAGCCACCACGGGCGGATGCAGCTGAACTACCACGCGGGCACATCCCAAACGGTACATCAAACGGCAGAGATCATTCGCAAGCACTTGAAGCGCTTGCGGCGTTTCTGTGAGCGGTATCGACAGGTTGACGGCGGCAACGAGTTGAACCGCGTACTGATCCTGACAGCACCAGAACAGGCGGCCGACCTCAAAGGCGAGTTGGCACAGTTGGACTTTGAGCAAGTCTTCACTTTGCAAGACCTGGGCGGCGAGGCTGGTTTGCGAAAGCAGTTGAGCGGGCGGGCGATTTCGTCGGCCGGCGTGGGCAGTGCCCTTGGCGGCGTGCTGGCACACTTGGACCCCGGAACTTTCCCACCCACGGACGTCTTCG
>JANQOL010000559.1 GCA_028289675.1 Pirellulaceae bacterium | reverse complement strand
GACCTCCAGCAGGCAACCATGCGCAACGCAGTCACCGAAGAATTGAAGGCTGCGGTCGCGAATGCCAAGCAAGCCGAAGAGGCTGCGTTACAGAGTGTCGTCCAACCCGAACAACAGCAGCAGCTATGGCAAGTGTTGGGCAAACCGTTTGACACGACCAGTCTCAAACGCATCTATCCCATGGCTCCGGAACTGGAAGACGTAGCACACTGGGTCAACGCACAGCCGCTGACGCTGAAGCAAATGCGCGGCAAAGTAGTCGTGTTGCACTTCTATGCCTTTCAATGTCACAACTGCCATGCCAATTTCAAACACTATGCGAAATGGCACAGCGAGTTTGACAACGATCAAGTTGTAGTATTGGGCATCCAGACTCCCGAAACTGCCACCGAGAAAGACCCTCAAGCGGTGCGGGCGGCGGCCGCCGAACGACAGCTGCGATTTCCAATCATGATTGACTTGGAACGCAAGAATTGGAACGCCTGGTCCAATACCATGTGGCCGACGGTGTATATCATCGATCAACAAGGTTACATTCGCTGGTGGTGGCAAGGTGAATTGAACTGGAATGGCGCGACCGGGGATCAGCAAGTGCACCAGGTCATCACCCAACTGCTCGCCGAGGGCAGCGACGTCTAATACACGCCGCACTGGCGTCCAGCGGATTCATTGCCGCCACGAGTCGGCGAAGACGCGCCGCGGATTTAAGCGGTAGATTTTCTCCACGATCGTCTTGGGCAGTTTGACTCCCTGGACCGGATCGTCCAGCTCCGGGACGGATACCATTTCGTCCGTAGTGAAGAACTTCCAGTCTCGGAGCCACTTATAGTGCAGTTGCTCGTAGCGGCGAGCAACCTGGGTGTCCGGTCCAACCCCAGTGTCGGAACCGTACATGATGCGGTCCTGATACTGCGTCAAGAAATCGATGACTCGCTCCCGGTCACGCTGCGTTTGGTACTGCAATTGTCCCATCCGCGCGGCGACGCCTACCGTTGCTTTGGGAAAACGGTCCAGAAACGCAGCGATGCGATCGACGCTCCATTCCAGGCTGGCCAGATGAGCTCCCACAAATGTCAGCTGGGGATGTTTGGCCAGCATGCGATCTCTGGCCGCGATTTGCTCTTCGTAGCTGGGCATCTCGGGATGCAAGTACATGTGGTACTTCGGGTGCTCCTGGAAGTAGCTGCGATCATTGTTGGTCGTCATCTCTTCAAGTGGCAACCAACAGTTTTTGGGTTCTCCTAAATGCCCGAGGAGCACCTTGTCTTGGGCGATCAAGTGTTCGAAGACGGGATCGAATTTCGGATCGTCAATCATGACCAAGCGACCTTGTTGGTCCCGCAGTTCCATGCCGATGTTCTTCCACACCTTGACACCTACGGCGCCTTGAGCAAACGCGTTGTCCAAGTATTCGATGGTCTGCTCGACCCAATCGGGTTCGTCCCAGTTCTCCAACGGGAAGGAACAGATGGGCGCGGTTCGGTTTGGCTCCGCCTGATATTGAAGAAACATCGTGCGATGCTTTTCTTGATTGTCGGCGGCCTTGCCGGACCATACCGCCATGTTGACGAATCGAAAGCGGTCGCGCTTGGCGAGAGCTACGAAGTCCAGGTTCTCCGTGTGCACGTGCATGTGCATGTCGATCTTCTCGACTTGGTAGTAGTCCTCTTCGGAGAAATACTCAGCCTGCCCATAAGCGCCGGTCGCACTTTGTAGTGCGCCCAACAGTGTCAGCAGCGCTAGTGGCCAACCGAGTCGCAGCCCGGCACCACGCTGGCTACGCGTCCATAACGCCAAAGCGTAATGTTGTCTGTTCATGGAACTCTTGACCTGGATCGAGGCGAGTAGTTGGGAATCGTGGCTGATTGGGGGAATCCGGATAGTGCTGCGTTTCCAAACAAAAACCGCTGTAGGGAGCGAAACCACCGCCCAAGTGATTTCCCGTGTACAGTTGGACACCCGGCTGCGTCGTTCGCACCTGCAGCGTTCGCCCGGACGAGGGTTCTCGCACAAAGCAGCAAGGTTGGTCAGAAGGTGTTTCTAGGACATAGCAGTGATCGTAGCCCTTGGTCGCCGGTAACTCGTCGATGCGCTCTCCGAGAGTTCGATACTCGAGAAAATCCAGTGGGCTGCCTTGTACGTTGGCCGTTTCGCCGGTCGGAATTAGCGTTTCATCGACGGCGAGATAGCGCTGGGGCGTCATCTTCAGTTCGTGCCCATGAATGGTCCCCTGACCAGCACCGGCCAGATTCCAATACGCATGATTGGTCATGTTGAGCACGGTGGGGGCATCGGTGGTCGCGCGGTAGAGCCACGTCAGTTCACTGTCGTCGGTCCAATGGAATTCGGCGGTCACACTTAAGTTGCCGGGATAGCCTTCTTGCCCATCGGGACTGACCACCGTCAATCGCAGACCGCTGCCGCCGGTGATCGGCAGTTCGGTGGCCTCCCACAGCATCTTGTCAAAGCCAACTGTCCCACCGTGCAAATGGTTGGGCCCATTGTTGACCACCAGGCTGTAGCTCGTGCCATCCAACTCGAATCGGCCGCCCGCGATGCGATTGCAAAAACGGCCCACCGTGGCACCCAGGTACGGGTGACGCTCCAGATAGGGTTCCAAACTGGAGTAGCCGAGATTCACGTTGGCCAAGTTCCCAGCCCGGTCGGGAACCTCGACGCTCACCAATATCGCTCCGTAGTCGGTCACTTTGACAACGTGTCCGTGGCCGTTGATGAGCGAGTACAGCGTCACCGGGCGCCCGGCAACGGTTCCAAACGGGCTAGATTCAATCGTCATGAAACGGCTATGTCCTGCAAGACGGGGATGGCAGTTGGCTGAATTCTCAACGCGCCACGGAGATTGGCGCGAAATCGATGCGACTTCGAATCGTAGCAAACTGAAGGGGTCGCACGGCCGCAGATAGTTCTGTGGAGGGGTTTTGGTGCGAAATGGAGTGGGAGCTCTCGGGGCACGATTTCCGTGGGCTGTCGCAGTATTTTCAATCTCTCAGTTTCCTAGCAACATCGGCCGATTGGCGGCAACCTACCGGTGAATTCGCGATCCCACCCCACTGAACCGCTTTCATCCAAGATGACTACTTCCGCCGTGTGTGATCCCCTCGAAGCTCTGCCGGAGCACGATGCTTGGCTTAGGACGACGTTACTTGCGCGGTTGGGCAATCGAGATGAGGTCGAAGAGGTCATGCAGGAGGTGGCGGTCGCAGCGGCCAATCAGTCGGCGAAAGCGGAGCCGGTGGAGCGGGTTGGACCTTGGCTGTACCGAGTAGCGATGCGTCAAATGATGTTGTTCCGCCGTAAGGCGGGGCGACGCAAAAAGCTGCTGAACAATGTCGCCCAGGCACGCCAGCCAACCGAAGTAGACCGTCACAGTCGCTCGCCGGTGGATTTTCTGGTTAGCCAGGAACGTCAGCAGGAGGTGAGGCAAGCGCTGCACAAGATGTCCGAGCGGGATCGCCAGTTACTGTTGTTGAAGTACGTCGAAGGCATGTCCTACGGGCAAATCGCGGCTCAGGTAGGTGTGACTGCCAGTTCCGTCCAGTCCCGTTTGCACCGCGCGCGGGGACTGCTCAGGAAAGAACTGGCCGTTGCGGAGCGCTGAGCAAACTCAATACTGCGGCCGAGGTGCACTGATGGTGAAACTGGCCACCGAATGGATCAAGTTGGAATTGGTGACATGAGCAAATCGACCTTAAACATCGACGCACAACTACTGGATGAACTAGCTTGTGGCAGCTTGCGTGGAGAGCGTTATCGTCAAGCCATCCGTTCGTTGGAAGCGCACCCCGAGCGCTGGCGGGACTGCGCTCTGGCGTTCTTGCAGGAGCAAGCTCTAACACAGGAATTGCAAGACATTGCAGCGGGAGAGCCGCAGTGGGGCGCGGATGAGCTCACCGACTCAAAAGAGTCCTTTGCCGTCGAGTCAGCGGCGCGCACCGAAGCGGAAGATCGGCGGGAGTATTCTCGGCTGCAGTGGATGCATCGCCTGACTTCGCTGGCGGCCTTGCTGTTGATTAGCTTCACTGTAGGTTGGTTTGGTGCGGGAATGACCAATTCAAACTCTACCGGGCGCGGCGGTGTGGCCCAGGAAGGCGGATCATCCGTCGGCCCGGGCGCGGAGCAATTGGTTGATAGCTTGCCACGCGCGGAAGTACCCGGTGCAGGGGGACAAGTGTTGACCGGGCCAATGGAACGTCTCGGCAACGACCTCCGCCTGTCGGACGGTTCGTTCTTCACCGTGGGACAAGAGATGCCAGACCGGCTGCGAGAGATGGAACGCCGTGGGTTGGTGCGGATCGAATCGTACGAGGTTTACATGCCCATGGATCTGCCTGATGGTTCTTCGGCGGTCGTTCCGATTCAACAATACCGAGTCAAGCCGGCGGTGTACTCGTATTGATCCGCTCGCAGAATTGCCTCACTGGCCAAGCGTCTATTGTTAGGGCAATTCGAGAACTTTTTCGTTTTCCAGGCGAGGAATCACCACGATCGGTAACTGTTTCTTTGGCGGTCGCGGTTCTCGGAAGACACAAATCCGCCCCGGACAAGTTACTTGGCCCAGCGAGGAATCGACGTGGTTCGTCGCGCGGCTTCTACCACAATCCTTGGATACAACATTCTCAGGAGAATTAGGGATGCGTAGGTTTTTTGGAATGGGTAGTCGGCACTGGAGCGCCGGCATGTTGGGCACGAGCGTGGCATCGCTGGCTTTGATGGTCGGAGCGGCTCCCTTCGCGGGTAGCGTCGTCGCCCAGGACAGCGAGAAAGCCAGCTTTGTGTTCGTTGCCAACGACGACGACGATGATGATGACGACGATGGGGAAGTTGCCAAAGCGACAGCGCCCAAAGTTTGGTTGGGAGTCATGCTCAAAGAGATTGAAGGCGATTTAGCCAGCTACTTGGGCGACAAGAAAGGCATCCTAGTGACCTCGGTGTACGAAGGCAGCCCCGCCGACGAGGCTGGAATCGAAGAGGGCGACATTTTGGTTAAAGCCAAGGGGCAAAAATTGACGAGTCCCGCGTCACTGCTGAAGGTGATGCGTTCGCTGGACGACGATACGGACGAGGTGATGCTGCTGTTGCTTCGCAATGGGGAAGAAACTCGATTGGCCGTCACGCCCGCGGAACGTCCCGACATAGACACACTGGTGATCGGCGATGATGAGGAAATGCGTTTCAATATCCAAGGAGTGGGAGAAGCTGAGGGTGCCGTGCGAAACGCGCTGAAAATGCTCCGCACGGGCAACGACGGCAAAGAAATGAACATCTTCCGCTTCGGTGGACCTTCTATGGTGTTCGACACCGACGGTCATGAGCTGTCGGGAGACATCGAAGTGGTCATCGTCAAAGAAGTTGATGGTGAGGAACTGGAAGTCAAAGTAAAGCGCAAGGACGATCAGCCCGCGGTGGTTACCGTTATCGAAGGTGACGAGGAAACCACTTACGAAGTGGATGATCTGGATAGCCTACCCGAGCCGGTGCAGGTGATTGTCAAGCCGATTTTGGGCGAAGAAGGCAAGCTGCGACTCGGTCGGCGGTTGCAAATAGTCAGTCCGAACTTTGGAGAGTTCAAGGGCCAGTTCGACTCGGAAGCCATCGCCAAGATGGCCCGCGAGATGGCGGAGAAGCATAGCGCAGAACTCTCGGCCCGAGCTGCCAAGGCCCGTGAAATGGCAGAGTCCTACCAGGTTAAGGCGGAAGAGCAAGCCGCTCAAGCTCGCAAATCCGTCGAGCGCATGCGTGCCCGCCTGAAGAGCGACGCGTCGTCTGAGCTGACAGAACTGCGAGCTCTCGTTGACGAGCTACGCCAGGAGGTCCAAGAACTCAGGGCCAAGCTGAAGAAAGAAAGTGACGACTAGCCTTCACGACCAGTAAACAAACTGGTGATTGGGACTGGACGTCCACTACAAAAGAGCGGGAGGGGCTGTTGGTGAAGTTTCATCAGCAGCCTTTTTTTGTTCATTTGAGGAGTACGCGCGGAGTGGGACGCTCAAAATGCACTAGCGGAACAATGGACGCGGATGGTATGAGCAGGGTGGGAATATGTTCTCGCGTCTATTCTGGACTCCTAGAGCATTTTTGCATTGTGTAGCCTGGTTTCGACGGCGCGAGCAACCGTTTTCGTTGATGACGCAGGCCCTGTGTCCGTGCGACTCGCCCTTGTTGAGCTTGGCTCCCGGTGTCATTCGAGCAACGCCAACCCGATCCGCTATCGGCCCTTGCCCTAGCCCGCGCGACCGGACGCTATGCGCATCAGGTGGCCACTTCTCTGCAACTGGCGGCCCGCCGTTGGCAGCTGGATGACGCGTCTTCGATGGCGGCCGCGGTGGCCTACTATCTGGCTTTGTCCGTGTTTCCCATGCTGCTATTGCTGACCAGCGGATTGGGTTTGTTCCTCAGATTCACCAATTTGGGCCATGATGCCGAAGTGCAACTGCTGGCACTGGTGGCTGAACACTGCTCGCCGACTTTGGAAACCCAAGTCCGCTCGCTGGTTGTCCAGCTGGAAGATCAATCTGTCTTGGGCTGTCCCTCGGGACTGGTGATGGCCATTCTGGCCGCCATCGGTGTGTTTTATCAGTTCGAGCGCGCTTTCGACAAAATTTGGCGAATACCGACGCCGTCCCATCGGAGTGTCCTAAGTGCCGTGGGCCGTTTGTTGACACAACGCTTGACAGCATTCTTGATGCTGACCGTGGTTGGTCTCGCGCTGGCGGCTATTCTCGTGTCGAATTTGGCCATAGGCGTCTTTCGGCAATGGATGGCCGATTATCACCTGCCAGGCACGGTGGCCGTGATGCTGTTGGACATGCTGGCTACGATGACATTGAACTGCCTAGCTTTTGCAATGGTCTACCGTTTTCTGCCGAAACGCAGAGTACGCTGGCGAGACGCCCTGCGCAGCGGTCTACTGGTGGCCATAGTGTGGGAAGCCGGACGTCAGCTGTTGGCTGTGTTCTTGATCGGCATGCGCTACACCACAGCCTACGGCGCCATTGGCTCGTTCATTGCGTTGCTGCTTTGGTTCTACTGGGGCGTGACGATTCTGCTCTTTGGCGCGGAGTACATGCAGGTGCTCTCGAGACGCCATCGTCGTCCGCTGCCCATGTTTGCAGTCGACGGTTCTAGTCCGGTTGCGGGCTCGCACTCTCCGCGGCTGGCCGTCCGCGTCGGACAGGGCCGAGCTACTCGACGCCCGCTACCGGGCCGATAAACCCTAGCTGTCGACCCTCCACTTCGACGATCGCGCGCGCTCCGCTGGGAATCTGCGCGTAGATCGTCAGCAGCTTCAACGGCTGGCTCTCGGGCGGAAAGTAGGCATTGCCCTTGGTGTGAAAAAACTTCAGTGGGATCTGCACTTCTTCACCGGCGCCGACGGTTTCTGGATGGAAGAAGTGGAATTGTTCGTTGATCGACAGATTCAAGTTGTTCCACGGGTCCGAGGTCGGATTCTTGAGCAGCACGCACGGCACAGTGCGAGCGTTTTCGGCGTCGGGATTCGGCCAGGCCCAGGGACCCACACGAACGTCGACCTCCAGCACAGGATCGTCAAAGTCCGGTTGGCTGGAATACAGCCAAACCACGACTCCAAATGGAAAGAGCGTCACCAAGATCAAAGCCGCAGTCAGCTGGCTGCGCGATAGTACATGGGGAGTCGGCATGGTCAGCGATGCTTGCAACGTGAATTGGACGATGGACCAGACAATTATAGAGTGCCGATCAGGGTAGGCTCGGCGATCTTTCGCATCAGCCAGATCCAGGGCAAGTAAATCAACAACACGTAGGTCAGCACCGTCAATGCTCCGACGGACAGTGCCACAATCATCGGGATCCAGCGCTCTTGGCGGGCTGACGACGATTCGGCCGCCTGCTTCAACACATCAGCGACACCCGCCAAACCATCGCAAGTTGCATCGGGAGTCAGCGCGCCAACATGCAAGGACGATAGCAACATGGTCGACTCTCGAGCCAATGCTGCAATCGGCTGCTGGCGCTGCAAACGTTCAAAGGCTTGCTGCACGTCGTCGGGCTTGCCCCCGGCCACCTGAGCCGCAGTCGTCACAGTCTCATTCAAGGGTCGCTGGTGACGGAGCATCAGTGCGGCAATCTCAGCGGCCAGTCCCTGGCCGCGCAGTCGGCGAACCGGGTCGCGCGGTCGGTCGTGAGCGTCATAGCCCTGACGTCGTACATACCATAGCAGCAATGGTAGGATCGAGATTACGACCAACACCAGTAGAAACACGCCCACCTGCTCGCGTATCCACACAATGGCCGCTAACCAATCGGGCAGTTGCTGGTGGAAACTGGCGTAGGTCGTTTCGTACTGTGGAATCAATTGCCAGATGACGGAACCCAACGACAAGATCGTTACTAGAATCAACAGCACCGGATACAGCAGCGCGCTTCGCATGGCCTGCGCCGATCGCGAATTGGCTACGTGCATTTCCGTCCACAGCTCAAGCGTACGATCCAACTGGCCACAGGTTTCGCCAGCGGTAATGCAAGCTGCCAAGGAGCGCGAGCTTCGCGAACCATCGCCGGCCAAAGCGTCTGCCAGACTTTGTCCCTTGGACACCCGGTCGTCCACTTGCTCGGCCGACGCCGCTAGTGACGATGAAGCGTCGCGCACGACCCGAGACAACTCTCCAGCGATCGGTAACTTGGCGCGTACCAACTGGGCAACTTGTTGGCAAATCGCCAATTGTTGCGCGGGTGTGAATTCAGATCGCGACATGGGGCTCCCGACAATGCGATGGCGACGCACTGGGATCACCGAATGACGACCCAGTTCGCGACACTCGCCACAGCGTGACCGTGGTCAAGTCGTGAGCATCAGGATGCGAGTGCACCAAGATTGTAGCCGCGTCGGTGTTGGGTCACCATCTGTACGCAGAAACACAATCGACTTGCCCGACGACCACCGGCTACGGGAGAATGGCCTGTGGTTGAATTCGCTCAGCCAACAACTTGCCAATTTCCTGCCACTGTCCGGCGGACGCAATTAGCTTGCCGTCGGGACCAATCAAATAGTAGGCTGGCACAGAACTCACAGCCAATTGCTTGGCCAAATCAGAATTCTCACCAAGATAGTTTTGCGCCCAACTCAGGTCCATTTTCTTCGCCAAGGCCATCGCTTGATCTCGCTGGGCATCGACATTGAGACCCACTGCCGTAATCGGCGCGTCTGGCATCTCGGACAACAGAGTCTGAATCTCAGGTAGAGTCGCCAGACAGGGCTCGCACCAGCTGGCCCAGACGTGAAATACGACGTAACGTCCCGACAAATCGTAGACGCTGACCACTTGGCCATCTCGGTCGACAATCTCGAAGGCCCGCATGTCGGACCCGGGACGCGGTCCGGAACGACAGGCGACCTCCACGGTTCCCAATCCCATGGTCTTTGACTTCGCCTGCTCGGCGGTCACTGTGATGGGGATAACTTCCGTGCCGACCGCTTCGATGAGGCATCCAGCAGGCTGCTCAAACAGTTGAATCACCAAGTCGTACTCGCCCTCGGGAACACCATGAACGCTAAAGTAGCCGTCATCACGGAGTTTCACAAAGTGGTTCGGCTTGGAGGCCAGCCAGGCGGAAAAGTCGGTGTGCTTCAGCCAAGCGGCTTGCAGTGGACCGGGCTCGCTGGGCAAACGAAATTCGGGTGCACCGGCTGCTAACTTGGATCGACTAACTAGCCAATTCAACGACCACTGCTTCGAGAAGTCGTCGTTACTGCGACCCGACGCAACCACTCTGCCGGTCAGCTGCGTTCCAGTGCCACCTAGGGAGACCTGTTGATGGTCACCTGGGTTTAGCTGTAGCGGGATCGATTGACTGGAAGCCAGTGGCGAATCTCGCCAGGGACCAAGATACGCGTGCACCGAGCCGGCAATCGGAGGCAAGCGTTCGAATTCGAAGGTTCCGTCGGGATCGGTCTGTGCGTAGAAACTGTCCTGGAACCTGGCCTCGGTCAGGCCGTACTGGATTAGAGGCGAAAAGTAGATACCCTGAGCGGCCACGGGAGCATCGTTTTGTGTCAAACGACCGGATAGTCGAGCGTACGGTTGCAGGACAACTTCTCCAATCGTTTCCTGTTCAGGTGGTACCACGATCTCGGCGAACGCTTCCCTGGTAAAGACACGAATACGCTGAGTTTCGAAAGATGCAGCCACCTCAAAGGAACTGCTGTCGTGAACTTCGAAGGCCTTTCCAAAGTGTTTGTCCGGTCGGTCAAAATCAAAATGCGGCGAGGTGGTAGGCGTGCCAATGGCGACCTGAAAATCACTGATGGCCGATCCGTCTGCGGCCACTACGGTGCCAACCAGCGGGCGCGCTGGCTCCAGCTGAAAGTCCTCCACCAGCGGTGGATCGCCCGCGACCAAGGAAGCTTGACCAAATGCAGTCCGATAGCCGTCTGCCTCTATTCGCACCCGATATCGGTCGGTCGTGCTGCCTCGCGTGTTGATGCTGATTTCATATGCTCCATCCTGGCCCTCCGCGACACGATTCTTCTGAAAGTCGGTGGAATAGAAATCAGGTCGGAAGGCTTTGACGGGGATGACTTGGAAAGTTGGAATCGGTTTGCCAGATTTCGCATCCACGACCTTGCCCGAAATCGAGAGTGGGGCGGTCAACACGACACGATGGGGTTCGGACTTGGCGACTAGCGTGACGATCTTGGAATCGTAGCCTCGGGCGCCGATCTGATATTCCACACCGTCATTGGGTGCCCAGTTCCAAGTAAAAACTCCTTGGTCGTCGGCGCGCCGAGCAATTCCAGAATCTGGTACATTCGAGTGTTTTTCGTTGTAAATCGCATCGGTGCCACGCCACTGGCCAATCCCTACATACGCATTGGGAATGGCGTTTCCAGAAGCATCCACGATTTCAATCCGAATCGGATTTCCCGCCGCCAAATTGAAGTCGCAGGTCGGCGCGCCAGGGCTGATCTCGACCTGTCGTTGATCGGGTGCGAATCCAGGCGCCAACACGGTGATTGGATACTGGCCGGGGGCTAAATTCGGTAACTCGAACGAGCCGTCGGCTTGGATTTCGACTTCGTTGTCGCCGGTGGCGAAATACGGATTCTCCACCCAGATGACTAGACCCTTGGTGACCGGCATTCCGTCCGGACCGGAGATCTTGC